>DATCYX010000370.1:0-4278 GCA_036526235.1 Anaerolineales bacterium
AAGCGAAGAATGTAGCTGGTTTTTCTTTATCCATTGGTTGAACCCGGATGCGCTCCCCATTCCAGAAAGCTCCCGTGCCAATTTGGGCGGAATAAAGCTCATCTAACAAAGGGAAGTAAATGGCCCCGGTTTCAGGTATACCGTTCACTGCGCGTGCGATGGAAACCCCCCAAATATGCAACCCCAAGCTAAAGTTGGTTGTACCGTCCAGCGGATCAACCACCCAGACAGCCTCTTGGTTTCCAACAGACAACGATGGGTGGAGTTCTTCCGATAAGAGCAAATCCTGTGGATAAGCGTCTCGGATAGCCTGTTTCACCAGGCGGTCGGCTGCCAGATCGGCTTCCGTTACCACAGACTGGTCAGCCTTCAGGCGTGCCTCTGATCCACCAGGCCGGTAAAATTCTGTTAGCAACTTCCCGGTTGAGCAGGCGAGCTCTGTAGCGAACTGGAGTGTGCTGATCATCGATCTTCGACGATTTCGATATAATCCTGCGCTACAGTTTTTTCGGGCAATGCTCCCAGGAATATGATTATATCAGTCGCAAGCTCGGCTTTAAATTCGGCATCCCGCCGGCTCCACGTGCGGCTCTTTACTTCCAGAAAGGTGCCTAGATCAGGGGTGTTGACAAAATCGAGATTAATATAGAATTCGGTGCCTCGGAATAAGATCCTCCAGCGCAAGCGGTCTTTTTGGATTGCCGTCTCAGAAGTCGGCTTGAAATACTCCCGGTAGAAACGCAAGCTATGTGTGGCTGGCGCGATGAATCGGCTGCGCGAGAGCAATACGTCGCTGGGAAAATGCTCTTCGCGCGCAGGGCCTAGCAGAGTCAGACGGTAGCGCACATTGCTGACTTCACCTTTAGAGTCGATAAACTCATCCTCGCGGTAGCGAAGATGCCCTTGTTTGGGATCTTCAAAGGAGAAATAGGTATCGTATTCTCGGTAATGGCGGTGGTGCAGGATCTCGATCTCGGGCTTTTCCAGTGCTTGATGTACTGAGGATGTATCGGAAATTCGCACTTTAGCCTGCACCTCAAAGCTTTCTGCCTCGGTCGCTCCACCGATGGCGATGAGCTTGGAGAGCACCGATTGCTCCCTCTGAATAAGAAAATAATCAATTTTAGAGGCATATTCTGCAGCTTGCGTCAGCAGATCGGACTCATCGAGGGTAGTCAGCTGGTGATCGCGCATCAGCCATTGACCATTGACCATTACATGGGTGACATCGGTCGACTTGCCGGCATAAACCAACTGTGCGTACAGTCCGTTGGGGTCGCGGCGAAAGCGGGGTGCATTATGCAGTGGGGAGAGATCCACCAGGATAAAATCGGCGCGTTTGCCAGGTTCCAGCGAGCCGGTCAGGTTGCCTATGTGAAGGGCATTTGCGCCCAGGCGTGTAGCCATTGCCAGGGCAGACGAGGCGGGCAACACCGTGGGATCGTTTGAGTGAGCTTTGGCCAAGAAAGCTGCCAGGCGCACTTCTTCAAACATGTCCAGGTCATTATTGGAGGCTGGCCCGTCGGTGCCTATGCCAACATTTAGACCGGCTTCCAACATTTTGCTCACCGGCGCAAAACCTGAGGCTAACTTGAGGTTAGAAGATGGATTATGGGCTATACCCGCATGATGGTGTAGTAGAGTGTAAATCTCCCCCTCATCAACGTGAACGCAATGAGCCGCAAGCACTTTGGCGTCGAACAGGTTCTGTTTCTTGACATAGGGGATGACTGGCATGCCGTGCTCATCGCGTGAGTTTTCCACTTCGCCGGCGGTCTCAGACAAATGAGTGTGCAAGGGTACATCGAACTCAACAGCCAGCTGGGCAGTGGCGTTCAGGATGTCGGGTGTGCATGTATACGGGGCGTGCGGTGCTACCGAAGGGACAATGAGTGGATGACCTTTCCACTTTTCAAGGAAATCACGAGCAGAGGCTAGGGATTCTTCGTAGAATTGAGCATCTGGTGTGGGATATTTCATCACAGTTTGTGAACAAACTGCGCGCAGCCCAGCTTCGGCGGTTGCCCGGGCGACTTCCTCTTCGAAATAATACATGTCAGCGAAGCTGGTCACACCCGAGCGTATCAGCTCGACACAGGCGATCTTGGTGCCAAGACGGACAAAATCCGGGGAAACGAATTCGCGTTCAACCGGCATCATGTACCCCATAAGCCAAACATCTAATCGCAGATCATCTGCCAGGCCGCGCAACAGGGTCATGGGAACGTGGGTATGGGCGTTGACAAAGCCTGGCATCAGCACTTTACCGCCGCAATCCAGCGTCTCTTTGGCGGAGTAAGCCGCCCGGATTTCCGCATCAGGCCCAACAGCGGTAATGCTGTCACCGTTGACTACCACTGCACCGGGTTCATAGTGAGCAAATTTTTCGTCCATGGTCAGGACGATGGCATTTGTGAGGATAAGATCTGCGGTTATGGACACAAAATCACCTTTCTAGTCAAAGATTACGAATTACATCCAGGCTGTGATGCAGTGCCCAGCGCGGGGCATATTCTTTCGGGCCGCCGTATGGGCGGGTTATCTCCTGGATTCCATCTGGGGAAACCAGGGTTAGATACACGTCTTGACGGTCGCCAGCTGGGTAGATCGCAACACCCAACCCAATCTCGGCGCTGCAAGACAGGCGGTAGGCATCCGTCAAGGAGGTTAATTCCTCGGGTGTTGGGGAGTGTGGCAACACCTGGCCTCCTAGGAAAGGCCCTTGAGCTGAAGCCAACCTGCGGATTAAATTGCCAGCCAGCCCCGCCTCAACCACTGCCAGGCTCCAACCTTTACGCTGGAGATTTTCCAGGGCAGCTGCTTCCAGGGTCTCTTGATCTGCACCATATACCCACTTCCCTAAGCGCTGCCGCAGAGTAACTTCAATGGGTTGGATGAGAGCATCGGCCTCACTTTCTGATGCAGCTTTTGCGGTGATGCGCACATCCACTTGTCCAGAGTGGGCTGCCAAGCCCACGGTGGGGTTACTTAGCGCTTCTAGATCGCCAATCAGATCGTCGATCTGAGACTCACCTACACCCGCAGTGTGGATAACTCTTGACTTAATGATACCCTGGAGATTGAAGCGCTGCTTGATGTAAGGCAAGACAGCGTTCTGAACCAGATACTCCATCTCCCGAGGCACGCCCGGCAGCGAGATAACCACCCGATCTCCCTTCTCTACTGCAAAAGCCGGCGCTGTCCCTACCGGATTTTCAATTGGTGTGGCGCCTCTGGGTACATAAGCCTGGCGTTTGTTATTCTCGGTTGGCTGGCGGTTGTAACGCCGGAAGCGAGCCTGGATCTGCTCCCATAATTCGGGGAGGAACTCAGTCTCCACGCCAAATGCCAGCGCAACCGCCTCCCGGGTCGGATCATCCACGGTGGGTCCCAACCCCCCCGTGGTTAGGATGATATCACAGCGTTCCAGGGATTGTTGAATAGCCTGGGCGATACGTCGCACGTTGTCGCCAACCGTCGTCTTGCGGTACAAGTCAATACCGGCATCACGCAGGGCACGAGCGAGATACGCAGCGTTGGTATCTACTATGTCGCCAAGTAATATTTCGGTCCCAATGGTGATGATCTCTGCACAGGGCATATTCTAACTGCGGCTAGGCTTAGGGTCTACATGAAGTTGTTCGGCTTATGGATCAGCCTTCAAACTACATTATATTCGCGAATCAAGCGACCTTCTTCGAAACGGGCTAGGTCGAGCATAGAGATATCTACACTATGGGCTGCACCGTCCAGCAGAATCTCGGCCATTAGCTTGCCAGAAATCGGCCCGTGCATAAAGCCGTGCCCTGAAAACCCGGTGCATGTGTAAAAACCCTCTACGGGTGTTTTGCCATAGATCGGATGTGCATCTGGGGTTACCTCATATAACCCCGCCCAGTGTGATGCCAATCCAGCATGCTCCAGCAAGGGAAGGCGAGCGGTGGCACTTTCAAGATTCACCAGCTCAAACTCTGGATCGACATTCTGGTCGAAACCTGGCTTTTCATTGGGGTTGGACATGCCAATCAGCAACCCCTGACTTTCGCGGTGAAAATACAATGATTGGGCAAAATCAATTACAAAGGGGAAATCGGGAGGGATTTCTGGGATGGGGGTTGTGGTGAACATTTGCCGTCTAATAGGGGTGATCGGAATATCCACACCAGCCATGCGACCCACCAACCCGGCCCAAGGGCCAGCCGCGTTGATTACCACGCGTGTGGCGATGACCCCAGCGGAAGTCTCCACCCCTTCAACCTGGCCTCCGACTACCTTAAC
>DATCYX010000371.1:0-3841 GCA_036526235.1 Anaerolineales bacterium
GCAAATTGCGACAGGAATTGAACCGCCAATTGGGGTTCCGGAGTTCTCCGATCATTGTTTTCGCTGCTGGCGCTTTTACCATTTTGCCCCTGGAAGAATTGGTCGTGCTTTTGGGTGGCAAGCCACCTCAATTTTCATTAAGTGGGCACGAGGCTGACCCATGATCCCACTATCTCAATTTGTCTGTAACTGTGGTATTTCGGTTGAAAATGTGCTATCCTTCATAGGGGATGCTCCTTTCGGTAGCGCGGTTGTGAGAACCTTACTTACCGAATTAGCATCCTTTTTTCAATACCTTTCTCCAAAAGGCCAAACTCGAGCCATGCCACGTATCCAACTGCGTAACTTCTATTAATATTAATCGACACATCAATTTGTCAAAAAGGATATACGATAGTCGGCGTGATTATGGAGATGCGCTAACAAGGTTTAGTGATAAATATCACAAGTTGTTGTGATATTTATCACTATGGAGAATTTATTCAAATAGCTAGAATTGCATATGTATTTATATATGCTTATCCATATATATACGTATGATAAAGGAAAAGTATTATATGGCATCTCCACTAGAAAAAGAAGTAAATCAACTCCATGCTGAAATTTGTGCGGGATTGGCAGACCCTAAACGCATATTGATTTTGTACGCCCTCGCTGAAAAGCCCTGTAATGTGAATGAGTTGGCATCCTACCTGAACCTGAGCCAGCCAATGGTCTCGCGCCACCTCAAAGTACTGCGCGAGCGCGGGATGGTACAAGCCAATCGAGTAGGTGTATCTGTGGAATATAAGCTGGGCGATATTCGCCTGATCCAAGCTCTGGACCTGCTCCGTGCGGTCCTTCATGATAATCTATCTCATCGGGCTAAATTAGTTGGCGCGCTTGGTGAAGAATAATCTCAATTACATCTGGTAAATCAAAGGAGTAACTCACCCATGACAGTCGTAGATCTCCCTCTCGCTAACACGTTAACAGTCCAATCGAATGGTAAAAGCACCAAGAACAAGCTATCTATGGTGATTTTTAGCGGCGATATGGATAAAATACTCGCTGCGTTCATTATCGCCACCGGTGCGGCCGCCTCTGGTATGGAAGTCACAATGTTCTTTACATTCTGGGGATTGAAGGCGATCCAAAAATCTAGGGTAATCACTGGGAAAGGTCTTTTTGGACGAATGCTCGGAATGATGAACCGGGGTGGCCTGGACGCTATTGGCCCAAGCCGCCTCAATATGGGGGGGATGGGACGCTGGATGTTCAAGTTAATGATGAAGCAAAAAGGTGTTGCCTCTTTACCCGAGCTGTATGAAATGGCTGTAGATTTAGGGGTCAAAATGATGCCATGCCAAATGAGCATGGATGTGATGGAGATTGACCCACAACTATTCCAAGACAATGTTGAACCGCCCGTGGGTGTGGCGGCTTTCATAGAAGAGGCCGCTGAAAGCAAAGCAACCCTCTTTATCTAAAAATTCAAATTAGGAGAATATTTAAATGTCTACACAAACCACTGGTATGGTATTGGATCTTAAAGGTCTACTGTGCCCTATGCCCGTTATTAAACTTGCAAAGGCGATCAAAGATATTCCTGTAGGGGAAATAATTGAAGCATTCGCAACAGATCCGGGTGTTATGGCAGACATACCCGCTTGGTGCCGCACAACGGGGAATGAATTAGTCACTCTGGAAAAAAATGATAAACAATTTCGTTTTGTTGTTCGACGGGGGAAATGAGGCCTAGCAAATGTCGTTTTCTCCATTTAGTCAAATCCTTGTTTTTCTGGCGCTCATTTTTACCGTATTCGCATTTGGTCGAAAACTGAAAATTTATGCTCAACTCGCGCGACCAGTCGATCGGGCAAAGCCTAAAGGTGATCTACAAAAGGGTGTCCTTTATGCCTACACCCTGGGTATGGCGCCGTGGTCGAAGGAAAGCACCAGGCTTCACGCTCTAGCATACCTGCGTGGTGTGGCCTTCCACGTTGGGATTTTTCTTGGTCTGGCAATATTGGTTGCCAGCCCTTGGCTCGGTGAAATGCCCCAGTATGTTCGGAACATTCTAGGGTTTGTCATTGCTGCTGGAGCTCTATTAGGTTTATTGGGTTTTGTCGCTCGCTTTTTGGAACACAATCTGAAAGCGCTGAGTAATGCAGATGATTATTTCGCAGTACTGATTGTCGGTCTATTCCTGGCGGCTGAAGCCCTATGGTTGTTCTTCCCAGCCGCGCGAGTGCTTTTTTATCTGGTGAGCGCGGCGATGTTGGTATATGCCCCATTAGGTAAAATCCGCCACTGTATCTATTTTGCATATTCGCGTCTGTTTTACGGTAGATTTATCGGAAGCCGAGCAGTGCTGCCTCATAGTCAACAGAATGCAAGGTGAGCCATGACGACTACAAAAATCGACATCGCCCTGAACCTGCTTAATCAGCAACTCAATCAACCGCTTACAGCTGCATTGGAAGTCTGTGCTCGCTGTGGAATCTGCGCTGAAGCCTGTCACTATTATGTAGCAGAACCAAAGGTAGAGCATATCCCTGCTGCACGTGCCGAGTCGCTGCGCAAGGTATACCGCAGTGAGCACGACTTGCTCAGTCGCCTTTTCCCTTCCTGGACTGGCACAGAACGCCTGACCGGAGGAAAGTTAGCTGAATGGGCAGATATTGCCTTCAACAAATGCACATTGTGCTATCGCTGCACAGTCAACTGCCCGATGGGGCTAGATACACCGCTTTTGATGACCAGCTTGCGTGCAATTGCCACTGCCACCGGTAACGCCCCAGAAGTGCTAGAGATGCTTGCCGATGCTGCTATCGAGAAGGGTAAAGATCCTGAGATCTATCTGGGCTTTTATAAGGAAAGCATCAAAGACATGGAGGTCGAGCTTCAGGAGCTCACCGGTAACCCTGATGCCTCAATTCCCCTTCAAAAACAAGGCGCGAAAAAATTATATGTCGCTTTGGCTGGTGCACATACCATCTTGCCCGTGGCTGCCATATTCGAAACAGTGGGTGAAGACTGGACGTTGAGTATATTTGAAGCTGCTAATTACGGCATCTTTTTAGGTGATGCTTCCAGGGCAAAAGCGATCGCACGGCGAATCGTGGATGAAGCCAAATCTTTGGGTGTGGAGGAGATTGTAATCTCTGAATGTGGTCACGCCTATTATGTGATGCGCTGGGTTGCGCCTAACTGGTTTGGCGATGAGTTCACTTTTCGCGTGCGCAGCATTGTGGAAGTGCTGGCAGAATACGTGCAAGACGGCAAGCTGAAGCTGGACCCCAGTGCAAATTCAGAGCCGATCACCTATCATGATTCATGCAACCTGGGGCGCAAAGGTGGTATCCTGGCTGAGCCGCGCGTTGTTCTACAAGCTGTGACAAACGATTTTCGAGAGCTAACGCCTAACCGGGAGGAAGCCTATTGCTGCGGTGGCGGCGCTGGTCTGGTAGCACTTCCAGAGGCTTATGATCTGCGTATGATGGCAGGTAAGCCCAAAGCCGATCAGGTGAAGCGCTCAGGCGCTCAGGTTGTAGTAGCTGCGTGCGAAAACTGCCGCCTTCAATTGGGTGATTTAAGCGGTTATTATGGCCTTGGTATAGGTGTGACAGCCTTGACTGATCTGGTCGTCAAAGCGATGCGCCTGCCCGGGAATCAAAAAACGGTGGAACATATCATGACACTTGAGACCGCCAATTCAGGAGAGCATGATAATGCTGAAGTGTGGGGATCCACAGATTTGGTTTCACTCCCTTCCACGAAAGCAGATCGTTCCGAACCAAAGTCGAATGTGTAAAGAGAAGTATGCATGAACATTCGCGTTCAGGACTTTCCCTGAGAT
>DATCYX010000372.1:0-4492 GCA_036526235.1 Anaerolineales bacterium
TATTCATATTAGATGAGGCCACCGCCAGCATCGATCCATTCACCGAGTCCCAAATCCAACAGGCGCTCAATATGATCCTGGCCAATACCACCAGCATAATGATAGCTCACCGCTTATCTACAGTTATCGCTGCAGATCGCATTATTGTCCTGGATCAGGGGCGCATCATCGAAGAAGGTAATCATGCCAGTTTGCTAGCAGCTAAAGGACAATACGCTAGCCTGTACAATACATATTTCCGCCATCAGAGCCTTGCCTATGTCGATAGCTTATCCTGGACATCAAAACCCCGAGATTAATTTCATCCTGCGTGAGGGTCACCCCGATTTCAGCGATCTGCCCTGGCACCTGCCCCTTTCAAATTGGGCTGAAATTTGCCCGCGCTTAGAGGATGTTCCGCGCGGTCTGACTCGCCACACGGTGGTCTTTGTGAACTACGATGGCATCCTATTCGCCTTGAAAGAGATGCCGCTCCGCCTGGCTGAGAAAGAATATAACACTCTGATCCAAATCGGTGCGCTGCGCATACCCGCTGTTACACCGATTGGATTAGTGAGCATCCAAATCCCGCACGACCAGATTGGGGTCTTGATTACACGCTACCTGGAACATTCTATCCCGTATCGGTCGCTTTTTATGACCGGAAATCTTGTGCGTTATCGCGAACACCTACTTGACGCCATCTCTGGGTTGCTTGTGCAACTTCATCTACTCGGAACCTATTGGGGCGATTGTTCGCTTTCCAATACGCTCTTCCGCCGCGATGCAGGCGCACTGCAAGCTTACCTGGTAGATGCAGAGACTGCAACGATATATCCCGAACGCACCCCAGCGAGCATGCGCCACCAAGATCTGGATATTATGGAAGAAAACGTAGATGGTGATATTGCAGACCTGGCTACTGCCCATCTACTCTCCGCTGGTATACCAACACAAGATACGGGCGCTTACATCCGCTTGCGTTACCAAAAGTTGTGGGAAGAGATCACTCAGGAGCAGATTATCTCCTCAGGAGAGAGCTATCGCATACAGGAACGCATACGCGCCTTGAACGAACTGGGCTTCTCGGTAAGTGATATGGAAATGCTAAATACAGAAAGCGGTGAACAACTCCGCCTGCGCTTGGTAGTCTCAGACCGTAACTTCCACCGCAATCAACTTTTCGATCTGACCGGATTGGAGGCAGAGGAAAGGCAAGCCCGGCAGATGATGAACGAAATTCAGGAATTGCGCGCCAACCTCTCGCATACGCACAACCGCAGCACACCCCTGAGCGTCGCGGCGTACCAGTGGCTGCTAGAGATATACCAGCCAACTATCCAGCGCCTCAATCCTCTCATAAAGAAGGATATGAATCTGGCTGAATTGTACTGTCAGGTATTAGAGCATAAATGGTTCCTGTCTGAGAAAGCCCAACGAGATGTGGGTCATTCGGCTGCCATTGATGACTATCTTAACAAATCTACAGAATAATTCAATGAGCAAAGGCGCGGCATACCTTACAAAACCATAAGGCTAAACAGGGCCTCCAAAAATTGACCGCTGGCGTATTACGCCATAAAATTACTCTATGCGTCTAACGCTAAGGTTCGCGCGCCCATCATTACTTGCTTTCTTGCAACACAGGTCAGGCCCTGTGGCTGTTTTGACCTACCAACTATTCATCGTCGTTGTTTTTGCCTTAATCCCGATTTTCGCGATCCGTTGGTATAAACAACCATTTATCGATTTGCTGACTGCCTTTGTCATCCCATATCTCGTCGGGTTGGTCTATTTGGGCACCAGTATCTGGATATACAGTTTGAGGCGCAGCAATACCAGTAGCAGGTTGTTTTCATTTCTAACGGCCTCAATCGGTCTAAATATAGCTGGGTTTTTCGATTTATTTACCACCAATTATTTAGCTACATTGTGGACTGCGAACCTAATGTTAATCGGCGGAGCGCTGATTAACTTTGCCCTCCTTTTCCCCGAAGAAGCAAGATTGCTCTCGCGATATCCATACCTGCGCTGGGTCGGTTTTGTGCCTAGCGCTATTTTTGTGGGTTACACGCTGCTCACTCAGAAACCGCAATCATATTCCAATTTATTGCAGCTTGGATATCTGTACACGTGGTTCGCTGCAGGGGTATTCGTGGCGCGGATAACACACCAACGATTAAACTCCGCTTCGCCGATCACTCGCGAGCAATCCCGCCTGATCATATGGGGGGTGGTTATTTCTTTTACCCCTATTCTGGTTTGGTTATTGTCTTCCATATTCAAGCCTGGTCAAGAATTCTCATCCATAATATTGGTTCCCACAGTCACATTTCCGGTGCTGACAGCATATGCAATGCTGCGTTACCGTGCCCTCAATACTGACTATTTACTTAGCAAGACAACCCTATATGCCACGCTATCTATCGTCTCCGCAGCTGGATATGCATTAGCAGTTAGCGGGCTCAGCTTGGTCTTCGGTAACCTACTTCCCCCAAATCACCCCTTGCTGGTTGGCTTGTTAGTATTCCTTCTTGCCATGCTGCTCAACCCTCTGCGCTTGAAATTACAACGATTTGTCGATTCGATATTCTTTCGGAAACAAACTGACTACCAGGATCGCCTACAAGCATTTAGACGGGAACTCACTCAAACCATCGAATTACCTGCCATCGTGCAGTCATTGCGCACATATATCGCTAAAAGCTTATACCCGAATCAAATTCATATTTTCATCAGGGATGAGCAGAGCGGGCAATATGCTCCAGAACCAGGTGGAGATGGGAAACCCACTACAGATATCCGATTTCCGCCAAACAGTGTATTGGTGCAAATTCTTGAAAGACGGCATGGCTCTATCTATTTAGGGGGCACCGAGACGCTGCCCACTTTGCTGCAAACGGAACGCGCTCGTTTAGCATTGCTGGCTGTGCAGCTTTTTGTGCCCTTACCAGGCCAATCAAGCCTGATCGGCTGGTTGAGCTTGGGGACGCGTCAATCAGGCGAACCTTATTCTAACAACGACCTGCGTTACCTAGAATCCCTCTGCGATCAAGCAGCCCTGGCGATTGAGCGCGCCCAGGGGGTTGCCAACCTGGAACAGCGCGTACACGAGATGGACGTGCTCACACGCATTGCCCAGGGAGTGAATATCACCCTAGATTTTGACGATATACTCGAGTTGATTTACGCTCAGACCAACGTTCTTATCCCCACCCGCGATTTTCGGGTGACGTTGCGAAATCAATCCAACCAAGCCTTATATTATGCATTTTTTCTAGAAAACGATGAACGCCTGCGAGACCGCGAAAATAACAATCTTCTAGATGGACAAACCCTCGAAGAAGTAGTGATACGCAGTCAACGTGCTTTGTTGACAGACGATTATGAACGCGAATCCCGCGGCCGCGGCATCCTGGCACACGAACCGGATCTTTTCTCATGGATTGGTGTGCCATTGAATTCCGGAGCGGACACCATCGGTGCCATTAGCCTAGGAAGCCGCGATCCATCCAAGATCTTTACCCAGCATCAGGCCAATTTGCTCCAGGCAATAGCTGACCAAGCTGCAGGAGCAATCATCAAAGCTCGCCTACTTCAGGAGAGCGAGCGGAGAGCTCGGCAACTAGCTACCCTCAACGAGGTTGGCAAAAGTCTTACTTCCACCCTGGAGCTGCGACCACTTCTGAACAAAATTCTGAAAAGCGCTACTGACATATTGAATTGCGAGGCTGGCAGCCTGCTGATGGTCGATGAGCACACTTCTGAGCTTGTTTTTGAGGTTACTGTTGGCCCAGTCGCCGCTGAGCTCATCGGACAACACTTACCACCTGGAACAGGAAAAGTGGGTGAGGCGGTGCAGAACAGGCAACCCATCATCGCCAACGATGTGCGACAATCACAAGGTTGGTTTGATCAAACTGACAAAAAAACCGGCTTCATCACGCGCGATTTACTGGCTGTCCCAATGATGTTGCACGAGCGGGTTATCGGAGTCATCGAGTTAATAAATAAAAATGATGGTTCACCTTTCAATCAGGACGACCAAGAACTGTTAGCTACCTTCGCTAGCCAGGCTGCAATTGCCGTAGAAAATGCCCGCTTGTACACCCAGACCGATAAAGCTCTCTCTGCCCGTGTAGAAGAGCTCTCGGTCATGCAGCGCATCGACCGCGAACTCAACGTCAGCCTAGATCTCGAGCGCGCCATGCGCATTACCCTGGAATGGGCAATGCGCCAATCGCGCACTGATGCTGGTCTGGTAGGGTTGCTCGAGGAAGTCATCGATGATCAAGCAACGGCTATTCGAGTGATTGCCTTTCAAGGATATGATGCTGAGCTCAGCCAATCTCCAGATCAAGATGACAATTCTCCAGGTGCTCGACGTTTACCTGTCCAGATGGAATCCATTTATAAGGCCATAGAATCCGGTCAACCGTACGCCGTTATCCAAACCGAAAACTCCAGTGATGAAACAGCAGCCGACGTCCCATCCCAACCGCCTTTGATCTTA
>DATCYX010000373.1:0-8752 GCA_036526235.1 Anaerolineales bacterium
CGCCAATCGAGTGCGCCAGACTATCGCCGACAACCCCGTTAGCGCTGGCGATGGCCCGATCAACGTCAGCGTAAGCCTAGGCGTGGCACGTGCCACCTCTACCACGCCAGATCTTGAAGTTCTGATCAGCCGCGCCGATGCAGCCCTGTATGTGGCCAAGCGCGAAGGGCGTAACCGGGTTGAATTTGGATAATCAAATAAGGCAATGACAATTTTGGGCGGTCATATAGATCGCCCTTTTATTTTTCCCGGCGATCGATAGCGTGTTCAACTGATTGCCAGATCTGGTCAAACATCACCTCTGTCAGCCTGCCGGTCTGTGTATTTTGGCGGCTCGGATGGTAAGAAGCCAATAACCAGGGTATCCCCTGGCCCAATTGATAGAATGCGTTGTGGGCGAACTGTAAGCGCGGGATATCGTTATAGCGAGCGCGCAGAAGGCGCAGGGAATAATCAAAGGCAATTTTACCCAACGCGACAATCCCTTGCAGGTTTTCCAACATGGACATTTCCCGTTCTAAATAGCCCAAGCAATTGCCGATCTCTTGTGTCGTAGGTTTGTTAGCCGGGGGAGCACAGCGGCATACCGATGAAATGAAAAGATCGCGTAATGACAACCCATCGTCTCGATGAGTAGATCCAGGCTGATTGCAAAACCCAGCTTTGTGTAGGGCAGGGTAAAGAAAATCTCCTGAGCCATCACCAGTGAACATACGCCCAGTGCGGTTGGCCCCATGGGCTCCCGGGGCTAAGCCGACCACCAGCACCCTTGCTCCAACGTCGCCGAATCCAAGCACAGGCTTTCCCCAGTACTCAAAGTCTCGGTAGGCGCGCCTGCGCTCTCGGGCAACCTGTTCCCTCCACGCCACCAGCCGCGGGCAGAGCGTGCACTGAACGATCTCTTCGTTCAGCGCCCGCCAAACTCGGTCATCTCGCTTATCGGTCATCGAAGCATCCTGTTCTCGCGTCCCTCTTTGGTCAATTGCGCGTGTCAATTCACACTATCAACATTCCGTCGCCAAACGAATAGAAGCGATACCCCTCCCGCTTTGCCGTTTCATAGGCTTCCAAAATGCGTTCACGGCCCGCGAAGGCGCTAACCAGCATAATCAATGTCGAGCGCGGCAAATGGAAATTTGTAATCATCGCATCTACCACACGAAACCTGTATCCAGGCAAAATAAACAAGCTGGTGAGACCCTCAAACGGACTCACAATATCTCCTGTTTGGAGCCGCGATGCAGCACTCTCCAATGTGCGCACACTCGTGGTCCCTACGGCAACTACTCTTCCCCCTTCTCGTTTTGCCCGGTTAATCGCTTCTGCAGCCTGCGTAGAAACCTGGCACCATTCGGTATGGATAACGTGCTCCTGGGGATCGTTTTCGGTTACCGGAGAAAATGTATCCAGCCCGACGTGCAGTGTTACCTGCGCAAAGTGTATGCCTTGATTTTTCAAGCGCTCGATAAGCCTGGGAGTGAAGTGCAGCCCAGCTGTGGGCGCTGCCGCCGAACCCGGTGCACGGGCGTACACAGTCTGGTAACGCTCAGGGTTGGTCAGCTTCTCGTGGATATATGGAGGCAAGGGTACGTGTCCAGCCTGCCCTAAATAACCTTCAATGGGCTCACTGAAGCGCACTATCCGCTGCGCGCCTTCCAGTGAGGCGGTGATCTCAGCGAGAGGCCCATCTACCACTTGCAATCGCTTGCCAGCTACCAGTCCTTTGCCTCCCACCAGGGTTTCCCAGGTATGATCATCCACGCGACGCAGGAGAAGCAGCTCCACACTCCCACCTGTCGGCAATTTTTTTGCGAAGAGGCGCGCAGGGATAACACGCGTCTCGTTAAGCACCAGCACATCCCCTGCCCGCACATATTGCCCCAGGTTACTGAAGACCGTATGCTCCAGGCCACCTTGATCTCGGTGCAACACCAACAGGCGCGAAGCGTCACGCGGCTCGAGCGGTGTTTGGGCAATGTATTCAGGTGGCAGATCGTAATCGAAGTCGCTAGTTTTCATCGGCAAAAATGGGAACGAGGGGAGTTACGGCTGGCGAGCCAATCCAAAACACTGCCTCAACTCCAGCTGTATAACTTCTGATTTATTTATTGATCCATCTGACAACGAGGTTTAGCACTACAGTCAATATGATTGACAGCAAAATGGAAGTCGCGATTGGGAAAAAGCAAGAGAAGTTATCACGCTCAATGCGGATATCACCAGGCAAGCGTCCCAGGGGCAACCCTGTCCGGGCTACAAGATAAACTAACCCCCCGATGACGATGAAAACCAATCCTACCAGGATGAGAACACGAGCAAATGAAACCATTTACAACAATCTGGGCTGCAGGTCATCTGGCACCGATAACCCCAGGTGCTCATAGGCCAACCGGGTGGCTGAACGACCTTGTGGTGTGCGGTCTAAGAAACCCAGTTGCAGCAGGTAGGGCTCGACTACATCCATAATGGTATCAGGCTCTTCGCTGATGGAGGCGGCAATTGTGGTTAAACCAACCGGGCCACCGCGATATTTTTCAATAATGGTAAGCAAGACACGGCGGTCGATGTCATCTAAACCGAGAGAATCAACCTCCATCAGTTCGAGTGCACCCCGGGCAACGTGACGAGTGATTACCCCATTTGCGCGCACCTCGGCAAAATCACGCACACGGCGGAGCAAACGCAGTGCGACCCGGGGTGTGCCCCGGCCGCGACGGGCAATCTCATCCACTCCTTCGGGGTCAGCTTCCACGCCCAACACACCAGCCGCCCGATCCACAATGGCTTGCATTGCAGGAAGTTCGTAAAAATTCAGGCGATACACCGCACCGAAGCGCGCCCTCAGGGGAGCTGTAACCAAGGCCAGTCGTGTTGTTGCTCCGATGACTGTGAAGCGCGGCAACTTTAGACGGATGGAACGCGCCGAGGGACCCTTGCCAATGACGATATCCAGGGCAAAGTCTTCCATTGCCGGGTACAGCACTTCTTCAATGGCTTTCCCCAAGCGGTGAACTTCGTCAATGAAGAGCACATCCCCGGCCCGCAGGTTAGTGAGAATGGCAGCCAGGTCACCAGGTCGCTCGATGGCAGGACCAGAGGTGATCTTGATATTGACATTCATCTCGTTTGCCAGGATGTGCGCCAGTGTGGTTTTCCCCAGTCCGGGCGGCCCATAAAACAGGACGTGATCCAATGGCTCAGCGCGCTGGCGAGCTGCTTCGATCAAGATGGCTAGATTTTCCTTGACACGCTCTTGCCCGATTAGATCAGCCAATAACTTTGGGCGCAATGCTGCGTCCAGGCGGTCTTCAGGTTGAGGTAAAGGGTTAACCAGACGCGAGGGCATTTCAGGCATGCAGCCATTATAACGCGTTAGCGCCCCGGATGCCAAAGCCATGAAGCGAAGATGCACCAACTCAATACAAATAACCTATGATGGATGTTTCATTTGCAGCCCATAAAGGATATAATTTCCTGAGTACGACCTTTCAATCATTTCGAACCCTCCGAACGGGAGTCTTCTCATGCCAAATCTATTCCCCTCTCCACACCCACTGGTTGCCCATAAGGTTACCCGCTTACGAGATAAAAACACAGAACCTAAAATATTTCGTGAGCTAATTCGTGAGATCGCCACCCTGCTGACCTACGAAGCCACCGCTGATTTGGAACTGAAACCCAAGTCGGTGGAGACGCCGCTGGCTCCATATTCGGGAACCGAAGTACAAGAAACGATCGGCCTGGTGCCGATTCTGCGGGCGGGGCTTGGCATGGTCGAAGGGGTTTGGAACCTGATGCCAGCAGCTGAGGTCTGGCACATCGGCCTCTATCGTGACGAACGCACACTCAAGCCTGTAGAGTACTACAACAAACTGCCGATAGAGCCAACCGTAGCGATGTGTTTAATTCTGGACCCCATGCTGGCAACGGGTGGTTCGGCTGTCGCTACAGTGGATGTCCTCAAGCGATGGGGGGTTCGCAAGATTAAGTATGTCGGCATCATCGGTGCTCCAGAAGGCATCCGACTGATGAGCGAACACCACCCAGAAGTTCCCATCCACCTGGCAGCAGTCGATGAGCGCCTAAATGAGCATGGCTATATTCTGCCCGGTTTGGGCGATGCCGGCGACAGGCAATTCGGAACGGGCTAAGAAACGCTCAGCTTTTCAGAACAAGAAGGGGATAAACATCTTGGTGCGATTTTTATACGCTGCAAATTCGGGGTAGCGCGAAAGACGGTGTTCTTTTTTGCGCATAAATGGCAACCAGACGAAGATGATCCAAACCAACAAGATCACTACCGGTAACCAGTGCATCGCCAGCAAGCTAAACCCGAAATAGATCAACATCTCGCCAAAATAATTGATACTGCGTATTTTTGAAAACACACCTCCGGTGAACAGGCGATTGGGCTGCAAGCTCAAAGTGGTATATTTTTGCATATCAGCGACAAAGTGAAAGAACACGCCAAAGATATTCAGGCTGATGCAAAGACCCAGGTACCATGCTGGAGCCTGCACACCGCGAGCCATCAGCAGCCAGGGTGCCACCCAGTACAAGCTCAGCCCTCCCCAGATCACAAGACCATACAGCCAGCCGGTAGGTTGCTCCCATTGCCGATCGGGGAAGATTCGGCCTTTCAATACCCACAGTATGCCGTATGTCCCGTGCAAGGCAAGGTAAACCCACGCAGTGGGATTCTCCCATTGCTTGTATAGTACGATCATGGTTAATATATAGATGAATGTAACTGCTTTGTGCGAATCGATAAAATGTTTTTGCTTCAAAATAGCACCTTTTCTGTCAATTATGCAAGGTCGAGTGGCGTAACTTGCACAACCACTACCATTGACGTACAATTCGAAAATAGAACACATCCACTAGGTTGTGAACCAACGCGACGTTAGCATTATATCCAAATAAAGGCTTCTCTTCCCCAAAAATAAAAAGCAGTCTCCCAGGTTTAGTAAAACTGAGGCTTCGCATCTAATAGCGGAAATCTCACAAAAGCAAAATCAATGTCAACCGACAAAATCGGACGATACATCATCAAAGCAGAGCTGGGGCGTGGCGGGATGTCAACCGTATTTCACGCCTACGACCCGAGCTTCGAACGCGACGTAGCCATTAAAGTCTTACCTGCGGCTTTTCTTCACGATCCGCAGTTTCGAGCCCGCTTCGACCGCGAGGCGAAGATGATTGCTAACCTCGAGCACCCGGCGATTGTGCCCGTTTACGATTTTGGTGAGCAAGATGGCCTACCTTACATCGTCATGCGCTACATGGCTGGCGGATCACTGGCAGACAGGTTAGCCAAAGGGGCTCTGTCGTTTGAGGAGACCAGCCGGATCATATCCCGCTTAGCCCCTGCACTGGATGCAGCACATGCGCGCGGCATCATTCACCGCGATCTCAAGCCAGGCAATATCCTCTTCGACCAGTACAGCAATGCATTTCTTTCCGATTTCGGCATTGCCCGCTTAACGGAATCCTCAGCCACACTGATCACTGGTGAGAGCATTGTTGGCACGCCGGCTTACATGAGCCCAGAGCAAGTGCAGAGCAATAAAACTATCGACAGGCATAGCGACATCTATGCGATGGGTGTGCTCACCTTCCAGATGCTCACCGGGCAAGCTCCATACCAGGCGGAGTCCCCTGCAAAAGTAATGATGATGCACCTTTTGGAGCCAGTCCCCACCATCCTGGACAAAAAAAACGACCTGCCACAGGGAACTGAGGAGATCATCTCCCGTTCTATGGCAAAAGAACCGGCAGACCGTTATTCTACAACAGCTGAGCTGGCTTCTGCCCTGGAGGCATTGGTACATGGCTCGCAGGCAGAGATCCAAATCCAGCCTGTGGCTCCACGCGGCTTGTCCACTTCTGGGAGTGTGAGGGGGGCAGCAAAACCAATCAAACAACCATCCCCTGTGGTTCTGCCAGACGAATCCCTGGCAACTACACCAGGATTACCCGGCGTTCAATCGGTAGCCACAACGCAACCAACCCGTAGAACTCTTACTCTACCGCTAGTTCTCATTATCATCCTGCTCGTGGGTGGTATTGGCGCGATGAGCGTTTTCTTATTCTCTGGGCGCCAGGGTAGTTCATTTCCTCTATTGGGTGCAGTACAGGCGAGCGCAACCTCTGCACCCACAAATACGCCCGCTCCTCTCACCCAAACCACTGCGCCTCAACCCACCAGCACCATTCCAGCACTGATGCTGGATACGCCCTCAGCAGAGCCATCGCCCACCCCAATGGCAACGCCTTCCCCCACCATCACAGCCACATCTCAACCTACCACACTGGTTCTTGGCGGAGCCGATAAGCTGGCTTTCCTTAGTGGATCCAACGTATGGGCGGCTAACCTGGACGGAAGCGAGCTAGTGCAACTGACCGATGACGGAGCAAACAAAACCAGTTTGCAGTGGACGCCAGATGGCCAGGCCCTAATCTATGTTTCCGGTAAATGCGTGCAAATGGTCTCGCTGGAGGGGTCGACAATCGAAAACTTAACCTGCATCAATTACATCGATTCCCTAAAATCCTTCGACATCTCCCCGGATGGCAAACAAACCGCGATCACCGTGGATAACCAGCTGTACATTGTCCCGTTCGATATGGCTCGCCTCAAAGAGGCGACAACGCGTAGTGACCTGACCGAAATGGCCGAATGCAAAGACTTCGCCCCATATCAAAAAAATCCTGTCACGCAGGTACGCTGGTCGAAAGACGGCACTACCGTAGCAGCCAAATTAATGGCCGACGTGGGTGGCCAGAGAGGCAACATTGTCCAGCTTTTCAAAGTGGATTATTGCGCCCCCAATCCTCGCCCTATAGATAATTTCCCACCTCCACGCTTCACGATGTCTGGTTATAACAAAAATCCATTTATTTTGAATTTCG
Source organism: Anaerolineales bacterium (assembly GCA_036526235.1). Taxonomy (GTDB): domain Bacteria; phylum Chloroflexota; class Anaerolineae; order Anaerolineales; family UBA4823; genus DATCYX01. The sequence goes on from DATCYX010000373.1 coordinate 6,913, forward strand.
GATGGGACGGTGTCGTCTTGTTTGCATTAAATAACTACGTCCGCAATGATGGCTTCGGGGACATGTATCTCTACAATAGCGAGATCCATAAAGTCGATGAAAAAGTCAACCCTGTAAATAATATTTGCTGCTACCGCGATCCGCACTTCAGTCCGGATGGTAGCTACCTGCTCTTTTCTTTCCAAAACTTAAACGAGGGGACAGGCAGCAAGACCTGGCTTTATTACATCCCGGTTGCCAGCATCGGGACTGGTGCAAGCTACGAGCCATTACCGCTCCCGCCCATCGATGACCCACGCGAAAGTCCCTGGCCGGTACTGAGACCAGCAAAATAGAGGCTTGGCAGATGATAGGACAAACGACGAAGGGAGATCTTGAGCCTTCGTCGTTTGCCTATTGCCAATGGATTTATAATCATTGCATGACCTCCATCCCCTATGAGCTTCTGCTCTCTTACCGGAATGAAACCTATCGCCTATTGCCAGGCAAGCGCATCTCCAATCGGGATGAAGCCGTCGAATTTGTCAACCAGCGCGGCTTCATATATTTCTGGCCTATACGAGACACATTGCTCCCCAGCTTATGGACAGCTGTTGCCGGCGATCGACCGGTCGCAGATGCCCATGATGACCCCGGGCACGTCACCTGGGGATGGAAAGACTCGCTGATCGGCAAGAACGAGTGGTATTACGCAAAAGTCTTGCGCAGGAAGGCCACCATCATCTCAATGAACATAGCGCCCTATTTCTACGCTCTTTCAGAGAACTATGGCTCACCTGAAGATGATTACCTCATCCTGTACGAGCAAGGCCACTTGACTCAGGAAGCCAAAGCAGTTTACCAGGCCATTTTAGAGAACGGCCCACTAGACACCATAGCCCTGCGCCGAGCGGCACGCTTGAGCAGCCGAGAAAGTGACTCCCGATTCAATAAGGCACTTGCAGATCTGCAGGCAGGCTTCTTGCTCGTTCCGGTGGCGGTTACGCAGGCTGGAGCATGGCGCTATGCCTTCGCCTATGACATCGTTGCCCGGCATCATCCGGAAATAGTAGAAAAAGCGCGCTACATCGGCGAGCTGGATGCGCGCCGCAAGCTGGTCGAATTGTATTTCCGATCAGTGGGAGGAGCGCAGTTAAGAGATGTAAACATGCTCTTCCGATGGAAACCTGCCGATGTTAGCTCTACCATCGATTATTGGGTCGAAAATCAATTAATCTGTAGAGTGGAAATTGAAGGCCAATCAGGCGAGTGGCTCATTTTACAAGACCTGTTTCTGGAGCATAGAGAGTAAGAATTTCTGATTGAATAAAAATCCTTTTCCTTCGTTACCTTTTCCTTCCCTCGTCTTGCATGCAGACTGGAGCGTTACCCCAGCCAAGCGCTGGATAGCTCGCGCTACCCTCGGCGCGGATGGTCGCTACCATGCCGAACAGTCACAACGAGTTGAACATGCTACTTCATTGCTCAGCACATTGGGAGAGCAGGTGGGGCAGGCTGGTGCTGCGCTGGTAGGTTTCGATTTCCCTATCGGTCTGCCATTAGCTTATGCCCGAAGAGCAGGCATAAAGGAATTTATTACCATCCTCCCTGAGCTGGGCAAAGATCGATGGTCAAAATTCTATGAGCCTGCACACACACCTGAAGAGATTTCGATTAGACGGCCATTCTACCCAGCCAGGGCGGGAAACACCCGCCAGCAGCACCTCCTGAAACAACTAGGCTTTGAAACAATAAATGATATACGCCGACGCTGTGAGCTTTCACACCCAGGGCGGCGCGCTGCCTGCCCGCTTTTTTGGACATTGGGTGCTCAGCAGGTGGGTAAAGCAGCGATCTCTGG
>DATCYX010000374.1:0-3173 GCA_036526235.1 Anaerolineales bacterium
CCCAAACCGATTGATGACGCCATGCGTTTGGGCTTTGGCCGCGAAGCGGGGCCATTCGAGACCTGGGATATGCTGGGCGTAGCGGAAACCGCGGCATCGATGAAGACCGTTGGTCTTGCTCCTGCACCCTGGGTAGACGAGATGTTGGCTTCGGGATTTTCAACTTTCTACCAGTATGATGGCGTGATTAAGGTCGGAGTCTATCACCCGGGCAAGCGCGCTTTTGTGCCCATCTCAAGACCACCAAGCATGGTTATCTTGAACGAGCGCAAAGCCGCCGGAAAAGTAATCGCTAAGAATCCAGGCGCTTCCTTGATCGATCTGGGGGATGGTGTGGTTTGCGTCGAGTTTCACACCAAGATGAACACCTTGGATGATGACATCTATACCATGATCCAGCAAGGACTGGACTGCGCCGGAAGCGATTTTGAAGGTCTGGTCATTGGCAACGAAGGTGAGAACTTCAGTGCAGGTGCCAATCTATTCATGGCGGTTATGGCAGCTCAGGGTGGCATGTGGGATCAGCTTGGAGCAATGATCAAGAGAGGGCAAGACATCCACATGCGCATGCGCTATTTCCCCAGACCTGTAGTTGCCGCACCTGCTGGGCTGGCACTGGGTGGTGGCACAGAGATACCCATGCACGCCAGCCGCATTGTGGCTGCAGCCGAGCTGTATATCGGTATGGTGGAGGCCGGGGCGGGTGTAATCCCTGCCTGGGGCGGCACCAAGGAGATGCTGCGGCGTATCCTCAACCCGCCTATGCTCACCAAAAATACCGAGGCATTGCCTTTCTTACAGCGGATCTTTGAGCAGATCGGCATGGCAAAAGTTGCTACTAGTGCTGAAGAAGCACGACAAATGGGTATTCTTGGCCCGGCGGATCGAGTGATCCTCAACCGCGAACATCTGCTGGCGGAAGCCAAGCGTGAAGTGCTGCATATGCTCGATGACGGTTATCGCCCGCCCTTGCCTGAGAAAATCTATGCTGCTGGGCGGGATGCCCTGGCGGCCATGCGGGTAGGAATCTATATGCTGATGAAAGGGGGGTACATCACCGAGTATGAGTCGCACATTGCCAACAAGCTGGCATACGTGATGACTGGCGGCGAACTGAGCAGCCCAACTTGGGTCGATGAGCAATATATTCTGGACCTGGAGCGAGAGGCATTTCTCTCGCTGGCAGGAGAGAAGAAGACCCAAGAACGCATGTGGAACTTGTTGCAAACGGGAAAGCCTCTAAGAAATTAGGTGGATCGATATGAAGAATATACACGGATCAGCTCCATTGAGTGGCTATGTTTATCCGTGTGCAATTAGGAGAGAACATGATGATTAACCGAAGTGACCCAAACCGCGAGGCTGTGATCGTCGCCGCGGTGCGCACCGCCGTTGGCAGGGCGAAAAAAGGCAGCCTTGCGACCGTTCGCCCAGATGAGATGGCTGCGCTGGTGATCCGTGATCTCCTGGAGCGCGCCCCTGCGCTGGATCCGGCCCAAATTGACGACTTGATCCTCGGTTGTGCCTTTCCAGAAGGGGAGCAGGGTTTGAACCTCTCGCGCTTGGTGGGATTTCGGGCTGGATTGCCAGATTCAGTGCCAGCTGAGACGATCAACCGTTTTTGCTCGTCTGGACTGCAAGCCATCGCCCACGCGGCGTTCGCCATCATGGCTGGGCAGATGGAGGTCGCCATCGCCGGGGGTACAGAATCGATGAGCATGGTGCCAATGACCGGTTTCAAATTCTCGCCATCCCCTTATTTGGCGGAGAACGCTCCCCAAGCTTACACCAATATGGGATTGACCGCGGAAAATGTTGCTGCGAAATATCACATCAGCAGGGAGGATCAAGATCTCTTTGCTTTGCGAAGCCACCAACGCGCTGTGGCAGCAGTAGAAGCTGGGCTATTTGACGCGGAAATTATCCCTGTTGAGGTGGATATCGTCGAATCAAACGGAAACGGCAAGCCCAAGCGTAGATCGTTTACCTTCTCTCGGGAGGAAGGACCACGCAGCGATACCAGCCTGGAAGCTCTTGCGAAGCTCAGACCTGTGTTCAAGGAAGGCGGGACTGTCACGGCGGGGAATGCGTCGCAAATGTCTGATGCCGCTGCTGGAGTGATCATTATGTCGCGCGCCAAAGCCGAAGCCTTAGGACTTACGCCATTGGTGCGCTTCGTCGCTTTTGCTGTGGGAGGTGTGCCGCCGGAGATCATGGGTATTGGCCCGGTCGTGGCTGTGCCGAAGACGCTCAAGCTGGCGGGCTTATCACTCAAGGATATCGGTCTCATTGAATTGAACGAGGCTTTTGCTGCCCAAGCAGTGACCGTGATTCGCGAGCTCGGATTGGACGAGGAGATTACTAATGTCAATGGCGGCGCCATCGCTTTGGGGCATCCACTGGGCGCCACAGGCGCCAAGCTAACCACGCAAATCATCTCTGAAATGAAGCGTCGCGACGTGCAGTTCGGTATGGTGACTATGTGTATCGGTGGCGGCATGGGCGCGGCTGGGATATTTGAGAATCTCAATTAGAATCAGTCCGGCTTACGCATAGAAGCCGATATTGACAGATGGCTTATCATGAATTACAAGCTTTAACCCAACATTCTCTTTTTCTATAGGAGCGATTATTTATGGCTGAATATACTGTTGAACAACTGGTCCGCAACCACGAGAAAGCCTTCAAACCAGAAGCTGCTGAAGGGGTGGATGCTATCATCCAGTACCATCTTACCGGTGAAGAAGGTGGCGATTGGATCATCAATATCCATGAGGGTAAATGCAAGGTCGCCCAAGGTGTGGCTGAAAATCCCAAGATGACCCTCACTGCTGAAGCACAGGATTTCAAGGATGTGCTCACCGGCAAGGCTAATGGCATGCAGTACTTCATGCAAGGTCGTCTGATGCTGGCGGGTGACTTGAATCTGGCGATGAAGCTGACTACCTTCTTCAAAATGTCATCGAATTAGCCAACACAAGAGCCAGAGCTGCTTAACGCTTGTGACCGATTGTTAATCCCCAGTTACCTGAAGACTCAAAGGCACCTGGGGTTGGGCAGGATAATTCACGCACTGGGGAAGTTTCTTTCCAGCCAGTGCGTGAATTTGTTCCTGATCATTGACAAAATACGATTTATTTCTTAGAATTGGCACAATTTCTAGCACAGGATAA
>DATCYX010000375.1:0-9470 GCA_036526235.1 Anaerolineales bacterium
CGATACAAATGAAAACCGCCTGCCGCCTCCAGAAGCGATCGCGAGATAGGTGTTTCAAAGAGTATGTAATGAGCCAAGCGAAAACCAATCCCGATCATGAGCGCATCACCTATGATTAGGCACATGATTAACAGACGCCACTGCCAGTGGCGCGGGATATTTCTGGATGCCTGGCTAATTTTAACAGTACGTTGGGCTTCCCAGGATGTATTCACACCTGGCACAGTTGACTGCATACCCCTCTCCTCCGGAATCGATGCGGACAATGAGAGATTGGTTTTTCCTTACGGCTTCCCCCAAGAATTCCTCCTGAGAGGAGGTATCTTTTCCGGGCGGAGACTCTCTAAATATGGTTAACGAAATATTATGCGAAATGTTACCTTTCTTTAATTTTAAATAAAAAAGGGATTTGTGGGTGCAACCCTGCCCACAAATCCCTGCTTAATCTTTTACAACCACTTGTTATCGATTAAGCTTCTCGGTATTCGCCCTCAATCACTTCGCCTTCCCCATCTGAGCTGGGACCTCGGTCATGCCCGTTATCGGGCGGCGAGGTGTCGCCTGCCTGCGCCTGTTGAGCGTACAACTGCTGGCTCAGGGCGTGGAATGCGTTTTGCAAATCTTCCTGCAACTGTTTAATGCGGTTGATATCGTCACCTTGGATGGCCTCACGCAGCGCTTTGATTTTCTCTTCAATATTTTTGCGCTCGTCCGCTGGGACCTTATCGCCCAACTCGCGCAGCGTTTTCTCTGTCTGGTATGTTAGGCTATCACCCATGTTACGAGCTTCTACCAGCTCGCGGCGCTTGCGGTCTTCACTTTCATGAGCGCTCGCCTCGTTCACCATGCGGTCGATATCGCTCTTAGATAGATTTGTCGAAGCGGTGATGGTAACCTTTTGCTCTTTACCAGTAGCTTTATCGCGGGCGGTAACGTTGAGGATGCCATTGGCATCAATATCGAAGGTGACCTCGACTTGGGGAATGCCGCGCGGCGCGGGTGGGATGCCCTCCAAGCGAAAACGCCCGAGGCTCATATTATCACCAGCCATAGGCCGCTCGCCTTGCAGCACGTGAATATCTACGGCGGTCTGGTTATCCTCTGCAGTAGAGAAAACCTCGCTTTTCTTGACCGGGATGGTGGTATTGCGCTCGATAAGCGCGGTCATTACGCTTCCCAGGGTTTCCAATCCCAAAGAGAGGGGAGTGACATCCAGCAGCAGTACGTCTTTCACCTCGCCGCCCAGCACGCCGGCCTGGATAGAAGCACCGACTGCGACCACCTCGTCGGGGTTGACACCTTTGTGTGGTTCTTTGTTGGTGAGCGATCGCACCAATTCCTGAACCATTGGCATGCGCGTAGCACCACCTACCAGCACGACTTCGTTAACCTCGCTGGCACTCAGGTTGGCATCATTCAAAGCTGCCTTGAAGGGACCGCGCAGGCGATTGACCAATTCTTCTGTCAGCTGTTCAAATTTGGCGCGGGTGAGCTTAATCTGCAAGTGCTTCGGCCCGCCCGAGTCGGCTGTGACATAGGGTAAGTTGATCTCCGTCTCGTGCACGCTAGAGAGCTCAATCTTGGCTTTTTCAGCAGCCTCGCGCAGGCGCTGTAAGGCTTGGCGGTCCTGTCGCAGGTCAATACCCTGTTCTTTTTTGAATTCATCCGCTATCCAATTGACAATGCGCTCATCCCAGTCGTCGCCACCCAGGTGTGTATCGCCATTGGTGGCACGGACCTCGATCACGCCCTCACCCACGTCCAGGACGCTGACATCAAAGGTGCCGCCACCCAGGTCAAAGACGAGAATCGTCTCGTTTTTCTTTTTGTCCAGCCCATAAGCCAGGGCTGCAGCGGTGGGCTCGTTGATGATGCGTAGAACTTCCAGCCCAGCGATTTTGCCAGCATCTTTGGTAGCCTGGCGCTGGCTGTCGTTGAAATATGCAGGCACGGTGATGACCGCCTTCGTAATTGACTCGCCCAGGTAAGCCTCTGCGTCTGCTTTGAGCTTTCCCAGGATCATCGCGGAGATCTCTTGGGGACTATACTCGCGTTTGGTCTGCGGGATATGCACCCGAGCATCTCCTGTGGGACCTTGTGCGACCTGATACGGCACCATTTTTCGTTCTGTTTCAACTTCATCATATCGCCGCCCCATAAAGCGCTTAATAGAATATATTGTATTTTCTGGGTTTACCACAGCCTGGCGCTTGGCAACCTGTCCAACCAGGCGCTCCCCGTTCTTGTTGAAAGCCACAACCGAAGGCATGAGCCGGGAGCCCTCAGCGGTAGATATAACAAATGGCTCCCCGCCTTCCATCACGGCTACCACGCTGTTGGTTGTTCCCAGATCAATACCGATAATCTTCGACATAACTCTCTCCTCTATCTGATTAATTTTCGTCAGTTTATATTCATAGGTAAGGATAACGCACTTGTGTAGGTAAGGATAACGCACTTGTGCAAGAAATCCGTTAACAGTGTGTAAGAGGCATATCAACGTTTTTGGGACGTTATTTTGCGAAGCGCGATAACTGGCTTTTACCAAGCAAGGAGGGTGCAATTTCTGTGCCCGTAATATTTTAAGGATTCTATAGCAAGCACCTGCGGGGGGGAATAGGAAGCCCTGCATAGGGGTAGATGTGGGGGTTATCAAGAGGGTATCCCCTATCTATAGCCTTCTGATAATGTTTTGCAATATCATATTTAAGTGCAAAATATCAGGTTGTTTTTAACATTGGCGAACCTTAAAGTTTTGTTTTTTTTTAGGTTACCGTAGGGTTTTAGTATTGCATATCAGGGCAGGTATCTGCTAGAATGTACAGGATGATGGACATGTGAGGTGTTTGGGGGTCAGTCCTTCTGAGTTTTGGTGGTAATAAACCTCGTAACAATTGAAAGCCTTTATTTTCCCCTGCTGGTCTTCTCTGCAGGGGCGGCTTAAATGTTGCAAATTTCTGGATGAGGAGGAAGGCAAGATGAAAGCAGAACAGGCCTGGCAAGCCACAGTTGGTCAATTACAATTGGAAATGCCCAAAGCTGCCTTCAATACATGGGTGCGCGACACAGAATTGCTCTCTTATGAGGATGGCAGTTTTGTAGTGGGGGTCCACAATGCCTATGCTCGCGACTGGCTGGAAAGCCGCCTTTCCAGCACGGTGAAACGGCTGCTGGTTGGCATGATGAATCGCAGTGTTGAGGTGCGATTTATCGTCTGGCAGAATCCGAAAGAAACGACAGAGACATCTGCATCGCCGATAGTGTTAGGAGATGCAGAAGAGCAGATCGATACTGCTCCCTCGCCAAACGGTTATCATCAATCTCCCTCCTTCGTCTCCCGCTATTCATTTGATAATTTTGTAGTAGGGCATAGCAATCGGCTGGCCCACGCCGCCTGCTTGGCGGTATCCGAGAACCCGGCCCGTGCCTATAATCCATTGTTTCTATATGGAGGCGCTGGCTTGGGCAAGACACACTTGTTGCATGCCATTGGTAGTGTAAATGCGGCGCGTGGCTTGCACGTGTTGTACGTCACCTCCGAAGAGTTCACCAACGACCTGATCAACGCCATCCGTACCCATACGACTCAGGCATTTCGAGAGAAGTATCGCCAACCCGATGTACTGCTGATCGATGATATCCAGTTCATTGCAGGCAAGGAATCGACCCAGGAGGAGTTCTTTCATACCTTCAATGCCTTGCACAGCCAGGACAAACAACTGGTCATGACCTCGGACCGGCCTCCGAAAGCGATGGTGACCTTGGAAGAGCGCCTGCGCTCACGCTTCGAGTGGGGACTGATCGCTGATATCCAGCCGCCTGATTACGAAACCCGTTTGGCTATTTTGCGCTCGAAGGCGGATCGAGCGGGATACCGCATGCAGAGCGAAATATTGGAGCTTATCGCTCGTCGCATTCAGTCGAATATCCGCGAGCTGGAGGGGGCTCTTACCCGCATCGCTGCCTTTGCTGAGCTGAGCGGCATGCCCATGACAGCGCAACTCGCCGAATCGGTGCTGACAGACCTCCTGCCACGCCGTAACGAAGTGCAGCCTGAAGAGGTAATACGCAAAGTAGCTGACGTATTCGGTGTGGCCTTTGAGCGGATGCTGGGGCGCGATCGCTCTCGCGAGGTGGCCTTACCACGCCAGATTGCCATGTACCTTTTACGCGAGGAGGCCAATATCTCCTTACCTCAGATTGGCCAAACCCTGGGTGGGCGCGACCATACGACCGTCATGTACGGCTGTGACAAGGTAGCCGACTTGCTGGAACAGGATGATCGTCTGCGCAGGCAGGTGATCCAGATCAAGGAGCAGTTATTCGGCATGTCGCAATTGGGATATTAAAACCGACTAGCTCATTGGGGTACGTGTTGGCTTACCCAAAGAGCTAGATGATTAAAAATGGATCCTGGGTAGTTTGCCTTCCCTACCCAGGGTCTATTTATTTCAATTTCAGTGAGCGTGCCCAGGCGCGCAGGCGCCTTATCCAGCGCGACCAGGGCACATCCAGAGGGCTGGTTGGGGGCGGAGGCTCCGTCTCAGGCCAAGGATTCAGATCAAACATTTTTCGGCCCACATATCGGCTTATAAGGCGCAAGGTAGCGAGGACGGGCGCTGCTAGCACCAACCCAATCAGCCCAATCAAGTTGGCAGCGATGATGGCAACAATTAATACTCCTGCCGGATGCACCCCCAGGGCTTCACCCAGCAAGCGCGGCGAGATCAGGTTATCGTAGATCTGGTCGAGGATAAATGATGCTACCACGACCAGTATGGCATATTGGTACGGGAGCAAGCCGAAATAGTTCTCGCCCTGGAATAATGCCACCAGGAATGTCACCACCGTGGTGGTTAGCGGACCGACGTAGGGCACAAAGCGGGCCAAACCAGCTAGGATGGCGATACCGAAAGCGAAGCGCATGCCCAGGATCACCAGCAAGATGGAATAGGATATCATCACCAGCAGGATGACGATCAGCTGGCCGCGCAGGTAGGCATTCCAAATCTTGCGCAGTTCGATACCGAGGTGGCTAATGTCGTCATCGTAGCCAGGGATGCCAATGTGCAACAATTGGTTGGGGAATTGACCGGTGTCTGCCAGTAAAAAGTAGGCGATGATCAGCACGAAGAAGCTCCACCCTAGTGTGGCGGCCGCGCTGGTAGCAAAGGTGCTGATCAGGCTGCCCATTCGGCCCAGCAGGGGCTGCAAGGTGGAGAGCAGCTCCCGGCTTAAGGCTTCCAGGTCGAGCTGTCCCGTACTGAATTGCCAGGGTCCAAACTGGTAGACTTGGGTGGATAGGCGCTCTGCTAAAGAGGGGAGGTCGGTCACCGCCCTGCGCACAAAATCGATCAGGCTCTGCAATTGTTGGACGACAGTAAAGCCAGTGAGCGTGATCAGACCCAGGTAGATCACCACCACCAGCAAGAAGATCAGGTTCACCGAAGCTCGCCATGAGAGCCGGCTGACTTTGCTTAGCATAGCTGCCACCGGATATAGCAGGTATGCCAGGATAAATGCCAGTAAGATTGGCCCGACGATTGAGCGAAATTGCACCAAAAGCGCAGCGATGATGGCGATGAATGTCAGGCCGACCACCAGTTTGGTCAACGACCCCCAATTGGGAGAAGGATTGGCAGGTGTCTGTTCGCTCATGCGTCTTCCGATTCTTGTTCGAGATCCGCACGCTGGCGAGGCAACAGCTTGCGCCACCAGCGCAGGTTTGGTTGGGATGCAGGGGGAGCTTCACTAACGGGAAACGGCTCCAGGTCGAACAAGTTGGCGAATATATAGCGTCCCAGCACCCGGGCTGAGGCGATGGTGGGCGCTGCCAACAAGATGCCCAGCACACCTGCCAGCACCGCGCCGGTGACAATCCCCAGGATGACGACCAGCGGGGGCAGGTGCACGCTGCGCCCGATAATGCGCGGGATCAGGTAGTTTAAATCGAATTGCTGGTAAACCAGGTGCAAGCCGATCACAATCAGCATAAACGCCAGGTTGGGTAGTGGCAGCCAGGTCGAGCCGCCGAATAGGGCGATGAGCGAGGCTACCAACAGCCAGATGCCATGCCCGATGCTGGGTAGAAACTCCATCAGCCCGGCAAATACCCCCATGGCGAAGGCGAATGGCAAACCCAGGATAAAGCCGATGACGGTGAAGATCACGCTGACGACCACCGCCAGCACCAATTGGCCCCTGAAGAAAGCTGCCCAAATCGAGCTGATCTCGTCTCTCAGGCGTATGTAGTCGTTGCGGTAGGCTGGGGGGGTGATCTTCTCGAGCCATTCTCTCATGGCAGGACCATCTTTAATCAGGTAGAACACAACCACCAGGATGAAGATGACCCACACCACCGACGAGATCACTTCGACTGCCAGGCTGAGCGTTTGCCCGAAGACCGGCTCCATGAAACCCTGCAAAGAGCCAATTGCTTGTTGGATGAGCTGATCCAGGTCTATCATTTGACCTGCTAGCATGAATCGGCGGCCTAATATGTTCTCGATTTCCAGCAGGAAGCGCTGGATGTTCAAATTCAACCCGGTGATTTGGGTGACCAGCGGGGGGATGATGACGAGTGGTAGCACCACGAGAACCGCAAGCAGGATCAGGTAGGTAATCAGCGTCGCTATAGCACGCCGGATGCCCAAGCGATTTTGCAGCGCATTGACCAGTGGCGATAAAACATACGCCAGGATGAGCGCCATAATCATTGGCGCAAGAATGACCCTGAATCTATAAAGGAGAAAGATTGCCAGAGCGATGAGCAGAAAGCTGATGGTCAGCTTGGCTTGCATAGACCAGCGCGGGTGTGTCTCTTGCATGTTCACATTGTATTATAAAATAGCGGATTTTGGATGAGGGTCAACGCGCTAAGGCAAACTGTCTCTAATGGGCTTAAATCCAGAGATTGGGATATGCAGCTACATATCCCAATCTCTGGATTTTTTCCTTCACTTTATTGTCAGCGGGGAGGTGACGTGCACCAGGTTCGAAATAAATTATGCTTTTATTTCAAGAAGAAGGAAAGCACGACGAGAAGGACGAAGAAGGTCCCTGCCAGGACGCCGATGCGCTTCAGATCCATGATCACCGGTGCGTAATCAGGGCTGAAATCCCGCTCGAAGGGCCGGACGGTGGTGGTGATGCCGTTGGGCTTGCTGGGGGTCGCAGAAGATGAAACCGCTCTGGACGATCTCCGGGATGTTCTAGATTTCTTACCCATAAAAACCTCGCTTTCTTTTAATTTCCGCCCTGCAGTTGGGCAGTGATGACGATTCGCTGGTTGTCAACCAGATAAGGATAACACGAAATCAACGTAACCGTGGGCTCTTTGGTGGGTGCCATGACCTCAACATGGGTCGGCTCTACCACCTGGCTCTGCGCCACAATGTAGGTGTAGGCGCGCTGGTTGCTGAAGATTGTGATCTCGTCGCCCGGCTTGAGCTGGTCCAGGTCACGGAAGATCTCGCCGAAAACATCGTTATGGGCCGATAGCACCATATTGCCCTCCTTGCCAGGATTGGTTGAGGGGAGGTGCTGGCCCACGCCTTTCTTCAATTGCTCCCATCCGTCGCCCTGCACGACCGGCGCATCCACATTGATGGCCGGGATCTGGATGCGAATGGCCTGTTCGGGGCTTGACGTGGGGATGGGCACACTGGCAAGGGATTGCACGAGCGGCCGCAGGTGCTCTGGGATCTCGGCATCGTTGGGGCGCGCCCCTCCCGCTGTGGTGGGTGGTGTATGCCCGGAAGGTAACACGACAGCCACAATCAATGGGGTAGGGGTCAGCGTTGGTTGCACCAGGGCCGCCGCCACCTCTTTATTCAGGTCCTGGATCAGGCGCAAGCCGTTGAAGAGCACAAAGAGAAAGCCTGCCACCGCGCTGATCTCCAACAGGAGCAGGAAACCATCCAAGGCACGCCTGGCGCGCGAGCGTGGCGGTTTGGCCTCATCAGTCTCGTCTTCCAGAACGCCGGTATGCATCTGCTCGAGCGAATTATCCACATCGGGAGCGATAACCAGCGCCCGCCCGGTGCGCCGGAATCGCTCCAGGCGCTCCTGGCGGACGGTGCGGCGCTTCTCGACCATCAGCCAGCGCAGTTCTTCAACGGATAATTCCTCGGGGGTGCGTTTGCGGGCCACGGCGTGATTATACCAACAGTTGCTCTCTATGGTATAATCTCGCCCGCCAGGGCAGATTATTTTATGCCGCAAACACTGCGGGCAGAGTTGCCTGGCGCTTATTGGAGAGGTCGCGTAGTCTGGCCTAGCGCGCACGCCTGGAGAGCGTGTTTCCCGCAAGGGAACGAGGGTTCAAATCCCTCCCTCTCCGCCAGAAGATTTACGATTGCTGATTTTAGATTTGGGGTTGGCAAGCAAAGAAGAATTGCTCAGCATGTGCTGGGCGATTTCTTTTAATGGATTTTCGTTGGATAGAGCCGTGCGGATGGTTACGGACAGCAAGCGACACCCCGCATGCATTCCTCCGGGGCTATGCTCCAGCCTGCACCCCGCTCCCCAGGTGCCCGGGCGGTGCCCTACAGGGTCACCGGCACCAAGGGGGTAGGCTATTCAATTGTTGACCACCCCCATGTTCACTTTGAGATCGCGTGATACCCTAATATAACCACGTGACTACCGGGCGGGGGTGAAATTAGGTGAGAATGCTCTCGGTGATATGCGAGGTATTCTTTGTGAAATTATTCCCAAAATTGACATCGCTATAAAAAAAAGTACTATTAATATCAACCCCTTTATTTGTTGTTAATCGATAGGTACTACCTTTAGTGGTACTTCGTGAGTGTGAAAGAACTGATTCAATATCAAGCTATTGTCAAAGTTCATCTCCAGATAACTTATCCTTATTTATCGGATAGCTGGGGATAGATTCTCTTACTCCAAGGTAGCTCACCAGACTTATTCGCAGTGTGGTGGGTGATTAGATTAGTTCACGTTCTTCCACTAAGTTTAGCTGGCTCAGGGCAAAGCAGCCTCTACTACTACATTCCTTACCGCAGATAGCTGCCATCAAGATAAACCATTGGCTATCTTTCATTAGCATCATGTCGTACTATACAATAAGCGAATATTGATTGTCTGTAAGGAAGGAGAACGATATGACAACCCATTCCAGATCATGGTCAGCAATCACGGTTCTAACGTTTGCGGCACTGGCGCTATTCGTCCTGATTTCCACGCATGTCCGCGCCGCCGGGCCGTGGTACGTTGCCCCCGGAGGGGATGACATTAACGATTGCCTGGGCATAGGAAGCCCATGTGCCACCATCAATGGGGCACTGGCAAAGGTCGGTTTTACCGCAGGCGACACGATTTTCGTGGCGACCGGGACGTACACCAGCAGCACGAGCGAAGTTGTGATGATCAACAAAAGCGTCACTCTCTCGGGAGGGTGGGATGTGGCCTTCACCACTCAGAACGGGATGTCAACGATTGATGGGGAG
>DATCYX010000376.1:0-3985 GCA_036526235.1 Anaerolineales bacterium
AGCGCTATGCGGTAGTTATCGATCCAGATGGGAATCTAGTCGACCTATTTGCGCAAAATTAGAGGTCAATTTTCCCTATTTATACAAACCTTGCTTCAAGATTTCGAAATAGCCCCAGCATTCGTCGGTGAGCTTCTCGACAAGTTGCAACCCTTCGTCGGGCTGGATCTTCTTAAGCAACCCAGTGTAGCGGCTCAAGATACCTTCCAGCACCAGGTAAACCAACTCGATCGCCTGCTCGATATCGATCCCATCCTTAAATTTCGAGCGGTCCAGGCCCTCATAGAGGGACTGCCTGCTGGCCAAAGCGTAGGTAGAATAGCGGCTCTGCAGGTCGGATTGAATTGACTCGGGGGTGTTGATCAATGCATGGTAAAAAAACTGGTAAAGAGTCGGCTCTTGAAGTGCGAATTGGAAGCGGATTTTACTGCGGTGTAACAGGCGCTCAAACAGATCCGAAGGCAGCTCGTCATTAGCTTGGCTCATAAAAGCGACGAAGCGCTCCACTGCTCGATCGATCAAATATAGATAGAGGTCTTTTTTGCTGCCAAAGTAGAAAAACAGCGTCCCCTTGGGGATGTTCGCCCTCTTGACCATTGCATTGGTCGACGCCTTCTCGTACCCATGCAAGGCGAACTCCTCAAGGCATGATTCGAGAATCCTTGCCTGTTCATCCGGGGGGATTCTCTCAAAATTCTCGTACAATACCAGGTCTCCGCAGTTCAGATAGAGTCTTAATTAAGCCGGTAATGTACGGTCCACTGGACTTTGCGCATAAATTCGCTCTTACCGATCCACTTCATCCAGCCAAGTTTTTCATGATCAGTGTCGAAATAGGACCAATCATCTAAATATTGGATACCCGCATGCCAGGTTTCCATCTGGCGGCTGCTGGCAATCCCAAAGCGATACACCGCATCCTTACCCAAACTCAGCTGCCGCTGCATCTTGATGCTCACCAAGTAATTCAAAGGCTGCCGGACCCACATCTCGTTGACAACCTCGCATACCAGTTCCGAGCCGGGGAAGCGGGATTGAAGCTCCAATACCAGCGACTTGACTTTTTCCGCCTCGAGATACATGAACACTCCTTCGGCGAGGAACATTACGGGACGACTGCCATATTGGGCTACCTCATCCATCCATTGGTAATCAAAAACCGAGGCGGCGATCATGCGATAGCGGTCACTCTCCGCCAGAATCTTCTTCTTGAAGCGGATCACTTCAGGGAGGTCGATGTCGAAAAAGATCATGCTGCCGTTATCGATACGGAAAAAGCGGGGGTCCAAGCCGCAACCGATATTGACAATGATCCCATCGGGATTTTGATCAAGGAAATTTTTGGCGTATTGGTCGTATTGCTTGGCGCGCAGGGCAATATGCACGACCAGCCTTTGATCCACTTTGTTGGTGGCGAGCTTTCTGAGTAGCTTGTCTTTTGAATCGATCAACAGCGGAGTTAGCTGCCGGGCGATTTCAACCGCCTTGTCATCCTTGAGGATAGGATTAGTCGATTGGCTCTCAAGGGCGTGGCAGTAGAGTGTGAGCAAACCGGTTGTCTCCACATCCGAGAGCGTAATCGAGGGCTGTGCTCGGGTCATTTCAACGGTGGCATTCATATACATTCTCCTTTACTGACCACATGGTCAGTAAAGATATTATACAAACACTTCGATAGTTTGTCAACCCTTGCTGCCACTGATCTCCGAAAAAAATCTCAAGACAACCGTACCACCGATCCAGATTAACGTGTAAAATACCAGCCAGGCAAATTTTATCCAAGCCTAGGAGATAACCATACATATGCCAGCCAGTTTAGAAGACCACCTGAAGAAAGATCAAATCGCCCTATTTCGCTCTCTAGACCACCCAGCCAAAATTCAGGCTTTCCTGGATGAGATTCCCTACAGCGCCGAAGATAGCAACCGATCTCCACTAAAGGTGCTTCAGGACCACCAGGCTCACTGCCTGGACGGGGGCTTATTTGCTGCAGCAGCGCTGCGCCGCCTGGGTTTTCCACCTCTCGTGGTAGATATGTACCCAGATCCCGGCATGGACGACGATCACGTGCTGGCTATATTTGTGGTTGATAAACACTATGGCGCAATAGCTAAATCGAATTTCGTTGGGCTGCGGTACCGCGAGCCGGTCTATCGCGGCTTGCGAGAGCTGGTCATGTCATATTTTGCTGATTTTTACAATGTAGATGGAGTCAAGACTTTGCGAACTTACACCCGTCCCCTGAACTTAAAATCATTCGACCGGCTGGGATGGGAATGGAGTGACGACGGTGTAGACGCCATCGAAAAGCGGTTGCTCGGATTGGCTCGTCACCCCTTGTTGAAACCCGAAGTCGCCGCCGGCCTTTCGCCAATGGACCCTCTCTCATATAAAGCTGGAATGCTGAATGTGAATTACGCCGGGCTGTACAAACCGAAAAAGTAGTCTACATACTCACTACCCGGTCTCGACCCTGCCGCTTCGCCTCATACAAAGCCTTATCCGCCTGCTGCAACAGACTGTTCAGGTCCCTGCAGTCGTTGCTCAGGGTTGCCACCCCTGCACTAAGTGATATATTCACGGATGCGGACGGTCCGGTCACCTTTGTAGAAGCCACAACTTTACGCAGGCGCTCAGCCACACTCATGGCATTGCTCAAGTCGGTCTCGGGCAGCAGAGCAACAAACTCGTCTCCCCCGTAGCGCCCCAACAGATCGATTTGACGTAGCTCTTGCAATAAGCGCGTCGTAAGGTTAATTAACAACCTATCACCCACCGCGTGCCCATACAGGTCATTTACATTTTTGAAATAATCGATGTCAAACATGACGGCGGTGAGTGGCCTCCCAAAGCGTATGGCACGCTCGACTTCACGGCGACCTAACTCGAAGAAGCCACGCCGGTTATACAGGCCCGTTAGGGTATCGGTAATGGCCTGCCTCTGCACCTCAGCATGCAATTGAGCATTTTGAATGGCGGTGGTAGCGGTAGCAGCGAAGCTCACCAGCAAATCTAAGTCCGGTTGGATAAAGGCGTAGGGGCGGTAGGATTCCAGGGATATCGCCCCCAGGGTCTCGTCCCCAAGCAAAAGGGGGGCAATGATCGATGAGACAGCCTCGCGCGATCCTGAGCCAGCCTCACCGGGCGCCACAAAGACCTCCGCCGCAGGTCCTTCCACCATCAATGAACGGCGTTCACGCACCGCCCTGGCAATGTGAGAGCCACCTGTACGATTGATGGCGCGGATGCGGGAATCGGTATAACCCTGAATTGCACGCACCTGCAATTGACCTGTATCGTGGGCGATCAGGTGGAGTGAGCCTCGATGAGCCGAGGGCACCGCGCTGATGGCCGCGTCTAGTATTTGTCCCAACAACTGCTCCAAATCCAGCGTGGAGAGCAAAGCAGCCGTGGCCTTTTGCAGGGCGTCAAGCTCTTGGGCGCGGTATTGTGCCATGGCCAAGGCGCGTCCTTTGGCTATTGCCAGAGCTATCTGACGGGCAGCTTGTTCACCTGCATTGATCTCCTGTGGGGAGAAACGATGCTCAGAATAATAAGATATGATCGCTATGCCCAATTTTTCTTTATCCGCCACCAGGGGTAAAGCCAGGATAGATCGGCTTTGCATCTCGGTAGCGACGCGCTGGTCAATATATGGGGAGACGACCGCGTCCTGAATTGCCACTGCCTCCCCGGAGTCTAGCACCCATTTACCCAAAATCATCTCCTGCGGATCATATTGCAACGTCCGGGCAGTAGGTCGCAATGGGCCAAAAGCTGCCTCGCCGAGCAAACGCCCAGTACCCTCTTCAAGGAGCAAGATCAAGACACCATCGGCTTCGAAAGCAGTTGCCAGGTTGTCGGCCAGAGCCTGGAGCATAGCCGGGTAATCCTCTGAGCCCAAAGCAGCTTGGGTAATCTCGCCGAACAGCGTCAAGGAGCGCTCACGTTCACGCCGCTCGTTCTCGCGTTCTTCGGCATCCAG
>DATCYX010000377.1:0-2251 GCA_036526235.1 Anaerolineales bacterium
ACGGACGCAGGTGAGGTGTTGAATGTGGCCGCGCCGGGCGTGTTAGGGAACGATAGCGACGCGGACAGCGATTCACTTGAAGCGGTTAAGGTCACCAATCCATCCAATGGCATCCTAGTCCTCAATAAGAGCGGCTCGTTCAGCTATACGCCAAATGAAGGCTTCGTCGGGACGGATAGTTTCACGTACAAAGCGAATGATGGAACTGTTAACTCGAACACTGCAATGGTAACCATCACCGTCACACCACTCCCAACCATTGATCTAATCAAGGACGTCACGCCAACCAGCCGCCTGGAGCCCGGCGGGGTCTTCACCTATACATTGACCATTACCAACACCTCTGATGAACAGGTTAAGATCATTTCTCTGACAGATACATACAAACTACCAGCAGCCTGTAAAAATCTGGTCAATCAGTGGATCCCGGCAAGCGGCAACCTTTCTTGTAGCTACGAGATAACGCATACCGATGTGGGTAGCTACTCAAATACCGCCGAGGTCACCGTAGAAGACAACGAAGCGAACTCCGCTTCAGATACAGCTAACACAGAGGTGACTGTTAGAGAAAAGCCCCGGCTCTATCTCCCGCTGATTACCAGGTAACCTCGGGGATAAGGCAAGCAGGACAAATCACCTGATGGTGCGAAATACCTGAGGGACTATAAGTAAACAAAAACAGACGATCCGGTGGCTGCAACCAGCGGATCGTCTGTTTTTTTCAACACGACAAACGCTTTACGATTCCCTTTAAATGTTGTAGACTTCCAAGCATGGAAATTGATCTAGAGCTCTACCGTCGAGAGGTGCGTGTCTCTGTGCGCCCGCGAGTGCGTATCTCGGTAATTGATGTCGCTCCCGAGCGCGCGCAACGCACAATTTGTTTTGTTCACGGATACGGGGGTAGGGCAACCCAGTGGAAGTACCAGCTAAATAAATTTTCTGACACAAACCGGGTCATTGCCATGGATTTGCGCGGCCACGGGCGCTCCGATAAGCCACCAGGCGAATATACCATGCCTAGCCTGCTAGCAGATTTAGACGCGGTGCTAAACGCATTGGGTGTAGATGATAAGATTACGCTGGTCGGCCATTCTTTTGGCGGAGCAATCGCCAGCGAGTACGCCAACGCTCATCCAGGGAGCGTCGAACGCCTGGTGCTGATTGCATCAACTGGCGAGTACCGTCTTAACCCCTTCTACCGTTTTTTACTCAGCTTGCCGAACACAATCCACCCTGTGGTGAAACCCTTTACCAACAAATGGCTCGGGGCACCTCCCCATGTGATGAAATCCTTATATGAGCAAACCTTATCCACCTGGGTGGGTTGGAGTATGTTCAGAGGATTGAATCTGCCTGTTCTTGTCATCCGCGGCCATCAAGATATTGTCTTTGAGAAACCTCTCTTCGAAGAAGTTGTGCGCACCATTCCGGCTGCTGAGGATGTCGATGTGGGTGCTTCGGGCCACCTGGTGATGCTGGAGCGTAGAGACGCCGTCAACCGGGCTATCGATCGATTTCTAGAAACCAGCCCGCGCACCTGGCGCGAAGCGGGGGCCGCGCCTGGAGAAACAGATGGAAGCACCCTAGTAAGGGAGCGCCCCTGGTTGCCGTATTACGATGATGGTGTGCCATATGGCATCGCCATTCCGCGCGTCCCGCTTCAATCCTTGCTTACCTCCGCTGTACGCCGCTTTCCATCCCACACGGCATTGATATTTGAGGGCAAGCGGATAAGCTATCTGCGCTTGAATCGGGAGATTAACCGCTTTGCTAACGCTTTACGCGCCATCGGCGTTGAAATAGGCGATCGGGTGATGCTGCTCTTGCCAAACTTACCCCAGATGATCATCGCCTTCTTCGGCACGATGAAGGCAGGTGGCGTGGCGGTCTTCACCCTGCCCACCACCACAGCCGATGAGCTGCTGCGGCAAATACAGGAAAGTGGCGCCCGCACCTTGGTAACGCTGGTCGAGTTTGGCGCGCTGCTGCAAGAGATGCAGGAAAAATTCACTGCCACAGATCTTCCGCTTCAGCACATCATCCTGTCTCGCGGCGGCGATTACCTAGATACAACCAACCGTTTTATGGTTAAGTTGTCTGGAGAGGAAAACCAACCCAATTTGAATGACGGCTTTTTGGGAAGCAAGGTGCAACCCTGGAGTAGCTTGTTGTCTGGCAAGAGCCCAGAAGCTCCAGAAGTACCCATAACCCCCAACGATCTGGCTGTCATTATTTACACCGGCGGCAC
>DATCYX010000378.1:0-11149 GCA_036526235.1 Anaerolineales bacterium
ATCCCCAGGCAATCCATGCCTCGCTGCGAACCAATCTTGACATCAGTCGTAATCCGGCAGGGAAAGGTATGCCCATCAGAAATCCCACCGGTGATAAGACGAGACAGCTGATGAGCAGTTTCGCTTCGATCGAAAAGCCCAACGTCTCTCTGAAAAGCAGGGGCAAAAAGAAGGGAAGAATGACGACCAAGATCACCAGTGCGCCTATCCCAAGACGGATTGGGATTCTGTGGCTGAATTGACTACCCAAGCCAGAGAACAATAATAATGTGAAGAGGACTGTGGTCATGGCGTATGCCGGGTTGCCTAAGAACAAGATAAACTTTTGGATCAACGGGATTTCCACAAACAAGAAGCCGATACCGATCAACCCAAAATATAGTAATGATCGAAGCCTAACCTTTGATAATCCACTTGATTTTTCTGTGAGTGGCATGTTTCGCCGGTGAATCGCTAAGGGTAAGACGATTAACAAGCTGGAGCCGATTAAAGCTAACAATAACAAGGCAATAACCACAAAATATCCTGCCCCGCCAAAAGGCTGCCAGGTTTTTCCCATTTCAGCAATTACCTCGTCTGCCTGCTCCCATTTAAAGGAATGACTGAAGAAGGGATGATCGTCTGTCGGGGGGCTGATTTCAAAAGGGTAATTGCGGTAAAAAGTTTGTGGAGTGGGGGAGTCCAATAGGTCCGTGTACGCCTGATAATCCAACGCTTCGGGAAGCACATTATATTGATTTACATCTTGTGGTGCGATCCCTGGGAAATAGTCCAGGTCGAAGGCGCGCGAGGCGGCGAATTCACGCGCGGTATCTATCTCGGCGTTTGTAAAGGGACCATTTTGAATTAACAGGGTAGCCGCGTTATAACCCCGCAAGGCTACGATTTGGCTTTTCGGGTCTGCATCACGATCTTCCAGGGCAGTGGATGCTAGGGCGAAGACCCTAAGGCTTTCACTAGGAGGAGTTTGCAGCCAACGCATGAGCACGAGCAAGCCACCTGGCTTCAGGTGGTCCAGCATATCCTGGAAGGCCTCTTGTGTATAGCGATAGTCTTCAGCCAGGCTGTACGCACCGGAGCGAACCGGATGGTACGAGCTAATCAGGGAGAGAATGATGACATCGAATTGCTGGTCTGTTCTACGAAGGTAGCTGCGCCCGGAATCAATGACAGTTTGTACTTTTGGAGACCCATAAATTTGACTAGCTGCTTCTACAATCAGCGGATTGACCTCAACGGCGGTAATCTGCCGCGCCCCGCCAGCCAGGGCGGTCAGGATATCCACACCACCGCGTGGCTCCAAAATGAGGGTTTGTGCATCCGGACGCAGGTGAAACGCCAGGTACGCCGGCAGATATTCAGCGAATCCTAGATTTTCGAGATTGATCACCACGGGACTCAGATCATCGCCATCAACCAATAAACCATCTTGTGGGGGAGGGGGCTGGAGGTAGCGATAGCTCAAGCCAGGCAAGGACCGAATACCGCTGCTGCGAACCAGGTCCACACGCGAATATGCATTCCAGCGGCGGTAGCTGACCTGAGAATCGGGATATTGGAGAGTGTAAGAGAGGCTTTTATAAGGGGAAATGCTAATTTCTATTCCGGGAAATCCCCCCCTGCCTGCTAGTCGCAAGACGATATCGCCCAATGTGAAGCTCAGAAGGGCGAGCAGCAGAATTCGTGCCAGGGCATTTAGAGAATTGCTCCACAGAATCTTAACCACCGACTTAGGCTTTTTCACCGACTTAACCACGAAAGCGGGCAGCCAGCAAGAGAGTGCCGCGATACCAGCAAGTGCACTGGCCAACGAAACCATCCCCACACCGCCCAAGAAATTCGGCACAACGAGTGCGCATAGGCAACCGACGGAGGATCCCAGTAAATTAATGGCATAGACTTTCCCGACTTCTTGATTGTATGTGGTGAGCAAGATACTGATGGCTAGACCGCAAAAGAAAAATGGTGCCACTAGTGCAAGATATTGCAGCATCAATATCGCGACTTGACGTCGATCCCAGGCGATGCTGAATGAGTCAAATGGCACCCAATTCGAGAGGAGAAATGAAGCGAGCATGGTTACGGATGCGCCCAGGGCAAGATTGCCCATCACTCGATCTATGCTTTGTTTAGCCTTCAGCGGAAAAATTGCCAAGAAAGTGCCACTGGCACCAAAGCCCAACAATGCCAGGCTAACGACCATGAAAGCGAAATGGTAGAATTGGGCGACCGAGAAAAGGCGTGTCAGATTGATTTCGAAAGCCAGAGTGGCTGTGGATAACAAAAAGAGGGCAAAACCGACCCCAGAATTTGGTTTAAAGGTGTGAGGGAGATGATTTTGTATTGCATTTTTCATGACCATGTACGTCTCCCAAAATTATTATACTGCTTGGCGGGAGAGAAAATGTACAAGGTAAATAGGGAAAATGCTGTTAGAAAAGAGAATATTCTACAAAACCATTGACAAAACTGTACAATATGTGTACAATGTAAATGAGCGTAATTAAATCTAATTTGGTATAATTGCGTAGCGTCGGAGGGAAAATGTCCTTTTACCTAGCATTGAAAGAAATTTGGCGCTTGCGTGGGCGATACTTATTGTTCAGCATGGTTATCGCACTGATTACCATTCTGGTGTTGTTCATCGCTGCGCTGGCTGGGGGGTTGGCGAATGCCAATAAACAGCTCATTGAAAAGCTGGATGGCGAGATGCTGATCTACCAAAATAATGTCGACCTACAACTGACCGCCAGTCGCTTGGGACAATCAAAGCTGAGCGATATCCGCCGCATTGACGGCGTTGCAGATGTCGGCCCTGTCGGGCTCGCTACGGCGACCGTGGTTTTTGCCGACGGGCGATCCCCGATTGACATCGCCTTGGTGGGGGTAGAACCAGGCAAGCCTGGCGATCCGCCCTTGATGGCTGGCCCGGGTTTGCGCACAAAGCGAAATAATGATGCGGTCATCGATGAAGACCTGGCTTCACGGGCGGGCTTGACCATCGGAGACCGGTTTATTATCAAGAGTGTCCAAGGCACAGAGGAAGAATTCTATGAGCTGAGCGTGGTGGGTATTACCGACTCTCGCCAGTATTTTTTCCTGCCATCAGCAATCATGCCCATTCGAACCTGGTCAAAGGTGCGGCCTCAAGGGGACGGTGAAAGCTCCACATCCGAGATTATTTTCAATTTGGCCGCGGTGAAACTTCAAGATCCACAGCAGTTTGATCTGGTCGCTCAAAAGTTGGAGTATTTTGTGGATGGGATTGAGGTGGCCGATAAGCAGGCTGCCATTCTAGCACTGCCAGGATATACAGCTCAGCAGAGCACGCTGAATACGCAGCAAATCTTCACCTTGTTGATCGGCGTATTGGTAGTCGGCGGTTTCTTCCAGATTCAAACGCTACAAAAGGTAGCGCAAATTGGTGTGCTAAAAGCAATTGGCAGCTCGAGCGCTACAGTGGCTTTCGCAACCTTGTTGCAGATCATCCTGGTTACTTTGATTGGTGTGGGCATCGGCAGCCTGGGTACGATGCTGCTGGTGCTGGGCATGCCGAGCGAAATTCCTATCCTCTTTACCGGGTCGACAGTGATTTCAGCAGCCGTACTGTTGCTCTTCATTGGCCCAATTGGAGGTCTGGTATCCATTCGCCTGGCACTGAAAATAGACCCGCTGACAGCCATTGGACTGTCTTAGTAATTGAAACTACAGCGCTCTCTGACTTCAAATAACGGGAAGAAATATTTATGACCATAGCTCTAAGAACGGATGAGATAACGAAAATATACGGTAAAGACACCTCGGCAGTTGTGGCTGTGGATCAGGTCTCACTTGAGGTGAAACGCGGTGAATTCATTGCACTGGTTGGGCCCAGTGGGTCTGGAAAGACTTCGATGCTTGCGATGCTGGCTGCTTTGCTCTCTCCAACTTCAGGAAGTATTTTCATCGGGGATGTGGCGTTGGCAGAGATGAAAGAGAAAGAACGCACAAGATTTCGCCGGGAAAAAATCGGTTTTACTTTCCAGACTAATAACCTTGTGCCCTACCTTACTGCTTTAGAGAATGTGGAATTGATGCTGCGTCTCAATAAAACCCTGAATAAAGAAGGAAAAGCCCACGCCAAGGAATTATTGGCTCGATTGGGCTTGCAGGAGCGATTAAATAGCCTGCCAAACCAGCTATCTGGAGGGCAACAACAGCGCATAGCCATCGCCCGCGCCTTGGTACATCGCCCTGAAGTTGTGCTGGCTGACGAGCCTACAGCCAATTTAGATACAGAACGGGCATTTCAGGTGGTAGAGACATTTGCAAACCTGATCCATGAACAAAACCGGGCAGGGATCATGGTGACCCACGATCTTCGCATGACCAAGTATGTGGACAGGGTCATTCAAATGGTGGATGGAAAGGTGACACGTTCTCTGGATGATCGGGCAGCTATCGATCTGCTGGCACAGACCAGTAGTTTTGAGGCTGCGGAACAGTATATCGGTAGCACTCCATTTCAATATGCCGTAGCCCCGGCTGCGTCGAAAGTGGCATGACAAACTAGCACCCGTTTGGTGAATCTACAATAATTGTATTGACTATTATCTAATCAGAATATATAATTAACGCGCGTTACTAACGCGTGTTAGTTACAGATACATTCCCAGGATTTCGATTGACCAACCATCGTATAACCAGTCAGGATGTTGCCGAAAAAGCCGGTGTTTCGCGGACCACGGTTTCGTTGGTGTTAAATAACGTCCCGGGCGTGAAAATCAGTCCCCAAACCCGCCGACGAGTTCTGGATGCGGCACGTGAGCTTAACTATGTCCCCGAAGCAGCTGCCCAGGCCTTAGCCAGCCGGCGTGCTCGCATTATCGGCTTAATCCTGATTCGCAATCCCCATCAAATCTCAACTGATGCCTTCTTAACCCAAATTTTAGATGGGTTGATAGAGACCATCCGCCCATCGGGCATGCGTTTGCTCATCGATATCGTCGAGCCTCAGCACCAGAAAGAAACTTATTTACAGCTTATTCAAGCCAAACACATTGATGGGATCATCTTATCCGGCCCGCGTTATGATGATGATGCCTTAAGTAGCTTGCTGGAGGTTAATTTTCCGGCTGTTTTGCTGGGACAGATTCCCGATAGCGACTTTGCATTTGTTGACGTGGATAACCGCGCCGCGGTTAATACAGCCGTGGCGCATTTAATTAACCTGGGTCATTCTCGAATTGCTTGCATTACCAATGCTCCCATTTCATATACGGCCGCCTTAGACCGTTTAACGGGCTATAAACAGGCCCTTAAAGAGAACGGGATAGCCCTTGATTCCGAATTGATCCGCTACGGAGACTTTGACATCGAGAGTGGGTATCGACAAATGCACAGCCTATTGGCGAGTAATGTTACAATGACTGCAGTTTTTATCGGTAGTGATACCTTGGCGTATGGCGCGGTGGCTGCTATTCGCGAGCGAGGACTGCGTATTCCACAGGATATCGCTGTGGTTGGATTCGACGACATCCCCTTTTCCCGCTACTCTGATCCCCCACTGACCACCGTCCGTCTTCCGGCAGGTGATTTGGCACGCCGTTCAGCAGAAATATTATCCCAGTTGTTAGCCGGAGATGAACCAGAGAGCAAGCAGGTCATCCTGGAAACCCAATTAGTAGTGCGTGATTCGTGTGGTGCATCACGTAGTAATAGACGGATGAAACTTCAATAATCAGTTCAGCCTTCATTACGTCTCGGAGTATGAAAGGAGGTGGTTCTCATTAGATAAAATCAGTTCGGCCAAAATTCGGCAAAGACAATTCAATCTATACATTAAGGAGTAGAAGATGAACCGGAAAGCAATTTCCACAATACTATCTGTATTTTTTATCCTGTCGTTTGTGCTGGCGGCCTGTGCTCCAAAAGCGACTCCAACAGAACCACCGGTTGCGGAGACAGCAGCCCCAGTGGTGACAGAAGCTCCTCCGGCGATGCCTGAGGCAGATTTCGCGATGATGCCGGGTGGTTTTCTGGAGCGAGCCTTGAATGGCGAGTTTTCAGGGACGACGGTGACGGTGGACGGCGCATTTGAAGGCAACGACCCCGACGGCGTCAAGATGGACCGCTCAGTAGCTCAGTTCGTAGAACTGACCGGCATTAACGTCAACTACATTGGCAACAAAGAATTTGAGGCCACGATCTCTGTTCGCGTCGAAGCCGGCGATGCGCCCGACATTGCAGACTTCCCGCAGCCGGGCAAGATGGCTAACTTCGTGCGGGATGGTAAGGTGGTTGATGTCACCTCCTGGATGACCGAAGAGTGGTTGAGCCAGCAGTACAACCAGAGCTGGCGGGATATGGCCACTATTGAGGGAGTGGAGGCAGGTGTATTCCACCGCTTCAATGGCAAGAGCCTGGTCTGGTATCCAAAGGCAGCCTGGGATGCGGCTGGCTACGAGATTCCCGAGACATGGGATGATCTGATGGCGCTTAACCAGATGATCGCCGACGACGGCGACACGGCCTGGTGTATCGGCATCGAGAGTGGCGCAGCCACAGGCTGGACAGCGACAGACTGGACCGAGGAGATGATGCTGCGCACGACGTCGCTGGAGAATTACGACGCCTGGGTGGCAGGCACGCTGCCCTTCTCGAGCCCTGAGGTGAAGAAAGCCATCGAGACTTGGAGCGAACTGTGGTTCAACGACGACTACGTCTTTGGAGGGCGAGCTTCCATCGTCTCGACCTTCTTTGGCGACTCCCCGGCGCCGATGTTCGAAGACCCGCCCAAGTGCTGGATGCACAAGCAGGGCAACTTCATCACCGGCTTCTTCCCCGAAGGTGTGGAAGCAGGCGTAGACTATGGGTTCTTCTACTTCCCGCCTGTAGACGAAGCCTACGGTAAACCCTTCCTGGTAGCGGGTGACGTGATGGCCATGTTCAACGACCGGCCTGAAGTGAAGGCGTTGATGGAGTACTTCACCGTGCCACAGTCGGCTGTTGGCTGGCTCGAAGGAGGCGGCGCTTTGGCGGCGCACCAGACCGCCACGCCTGATATGTACGGTGTGGACCTGGAACGCGGGATAGCCGAACTGGTACAGGAAGCCACCAGCTTCCGCTTCGACGGCTCGGACTTGATGCCGGGCGAGGTTGGCTCAGGCACTTTCTGGGAGCAAATCTCCAGTTATGTGGCTGGCTCTATTGACCTCGATACCGCCACGCAAGAGATCGACGCCTCCTGGCCGAAAGGTGTAAGCGGTCCAGTTAGCCCACCAGCAGCGGGTGAGTTTTTGGTTGGTGTCGTACTTCCGACCAGGGACGAGCCGAGATGGATCCAGGACGAGACCCGCTTCAAGGATGCTTTCGCAGCAGCCGGGTACGACGTCCAGATTCTCTTCAGCGAGGGCGACTCCGCCAAAGAGAAAGCCAACGTTGAGGCTTTGATCGCTCAAGGTGTCAAAGTGATCGTCATCTGCCCGCAGGATGCCACAGCCGCCGCCGCGGCAGCATCAGAAGCTCGAGCAGCAGGCGTGAAGGTTGTCTCCTATGACCGGTTGATCCGCGACACGGATGCGGTTGATTACTATGTGACCTTCGATAGTATTGCCGTAGGTGAAGCCCAGGCGCAGTACCTGGTGGACAAGGCCAGCGGCAGCGGCAACCCGCTGTACCTGTATGCTGGCGCCGCGACAGACAACAACGCCTTCCTGTTCTTCGAGGGCGCCTGGAACGTGCTGCAACCCAAGATCGTCGACGGCACCTTCGTGATCAAGAACTCCAGCGAAGCGATAGCGCTGCAGGATAAGGCCACTCTGACGCGCGATGAGATGTCCAAGATCATCGGACAGGTCACCACCGACTGGAAGTTTGATGTAGCCAAGAACCTGGCCGAGGCCAACCTGACTGCCACAGCAGCTGCAGACAAGGGCGACGTCTTCATTCTGGCTCCAAACGACGGCACATCCCGCGCCATCGCAGATGTCTTTGCTGCTGACGCCGATGTCACCAGCTATGTCATCAGCGGTCAGGACGCTGAGGTTGCCTCAGTCCAGTACATCATCGATGGCAAGCAGTCGATGACTGTGCTGAAGGACGTGCGCACGCTGGTTGCGGATGCCATCGCGGCTGCGATTGCATACCTGGAAGGCGGCGCGCCTGAGCAGACCAACACCTACAACAACGGTGTGATCGACGTCCCAGCCAAGCCTTCCGTGGTAATCACGGTCGATAAGGACAATGTTGTGGAAGCCGTGATTGACTCCGGTTACTGGGATGCCAGCGAATTCACTGGCTTACCGTAAAATTTGACAGTTCGTGTACGTAGGAATAGTGATGGGTAAAACCATCACTATTCCTATATTTCGTATATTACTCAATCTTTGACAAACACATTTGTAAAACAATCGCTTTTGAATTAAACTATCTATTAAGCAGGAAAAGAGGCGTCATCGTCTAAAATCGATTCTTTATAAATACAATTCTCAAGGAGAAAGCGATGGTATCTGTGTCAGAATCCGCGCCTGTTGTGGAAATGCGCAATATCAAAAAGAACTTTGCTGCTGTCCAGGCGTTGCGCGGGGTAGACCTTGTATTGCACCATAATGAAGTATTGGGTTTGCTAGGCGATAACGCGGCTGGCAAATCTACATTGATGAAGGTTCTCAGTGGGGCATACATCCCTGATGAAGGAGAGATCATCCTTGATGGCGAGAAGGTCCAAATCACTGACCCTTCGCATGCGCGCCGGCTGGGCATCGAGATGGTCTATCAGGACCTGGCTCTAGCCAACAACCTTAACGTGGCTGCCAATGTTTTCCTGGGACGAGAGTTAGTAGGGACCCAATTTGGTCCGGTTGGGGTAATGGACAGCCATCACATGGAGGTGGAGACCCAACGCCTCCTGGATCGGCTTAAGATCGATATCCCATCGGTAAGATTGTTGGTAGAGAGACTGTCCGGGGGACAGCGTCAGGCGGTTGCCATCGCCCGTGCAACGGCTTTCAACAGCAAGGTCACCATTATGGACGAGCCAACGGCAGCCTTGAGCGTGGCAGCCATCAGCAAGGTGCTTGATCTGGTGCGTGAGCTCAAGGCGCAGGGCGCATCGATTATCATCATCAGCCACCGGTTGGAAGACATATACCAGGTGAGCGACCGGATGATCGTGCTGCGCCACGGGCGCAAGGTAGGCGACTGTCCAGTTGAAGGCGACATTGATGAGTTCCGTGAGCGCGTGGTGGCTTACATCGTTGGCGCCCGGGATGATTTCGCAAATAAAGAAGTTGGCTCGGTTAAATAAAGCAGGTGGGAGCGCTCAAGATGTCTTATTTCAAGGATCTCCAAAAATTATTCCAGCAGAATATTCGCGAATACGGCATGTATATCGCATTTTTCGTGATCATCGTATTCTTTAGCTTTACCACAAAAGGGCTTTTCGTTTCGTCAAGAAACATCGGCAACTTGGTAAATGCGACCAGTTACATCGCAGTTCTGGCGGTTGGTATGACGTTGGTCATCGTCATCCGGCATATTGATCTTTCGGTTGGTTTTCTTGCGGGCTTTCTCGGTGCAATTGCGGCGATTTCCATGAAATTCTGGCTCAATCCCTCCTACCTGACTATTCCGCTTATCCTGGGGCTTGGTATTCTAGCCGGCCTGCTCACCGGTTTCCTGGTTGCGCAGATGAAGATACCAGCCTTTGTTGCAACGCTAGCCGGGTCGCTGGGTTACCGGGGCGCGCTGCAGTTAGTAACCTCGAGTACGGGAACGATTATCATCTCAGATGATATGTTTAACGCTATAGGCAATGGTTTTATTCCCGACATTCCCGGCCTTGAGATATTACCGGAAATACACAAATTGACCCTTCTCCTCGGATTAGGAGCCATTATCTTATTCATCATAGGCGAAATCAACAGCCGCAGAAAGACGCTATCTTATGACTTTGAAGTTCTTTCGATGAGCATGTTCATCACCAAGTTAGTATTCGTGTCAGCGGTGATCGGAGGTATCACCTGGGTCCTCGCCGGATACCAGGGTCTCTCCTGGGCTGCGGTTGTCTTACTGGCTGTAGTAATGATTTATTCTTTCATCACTACTAAGACGGTGCTCGGCAGGCATATCTACGCCGTTGGCGGAAATCCAGAGGCTGCAGAGCTAAGCGGTATCAGTGTTAAGAGGATTACCTATTTGGTTTTTGGTTCGATGGGAATGCTTGCCGCCTTGTCTGGTATCCTTTATGCATCCTGGCTGCGTTCTGCCACCACAATCGCTGGAACCCTGTTTGAATTGGATGCCATCGCTGCGGCTTTCGTTGGAGGCGTAGCGGTGGCGGGTGGCGTCGGCAAGGTCACTGGATCGATCATTGGTGCTCTGGTTATGGCGTCATTGACAAACGGAATGAACCTGATGGGCGTCGGCATATCCCTCCAGTATATCGTTAGAGCCGCTGTACTTGCGGCAGCTGTTATATTTGATGTTGTGACGCGCAATGCTGGCAAATAAAAACTCTATTCAACGACCGGCATGAAGTGTGGGCGCTGATGGAATATTTAACCATGCAGCAATCTGCTTCTGGTTGGCTGCAGAACGGTGGTGGTGCGCTGGCGGCGCACCAAACAGCCACCCTTGATATGTAGGGTATAAACCCGGAACCGAGGTATTGCCGAATTGGTACAGCAAGCGACCAGCTTGCGCTTTGACGGCTCTGATCTGATGCTTGGCGAAGTTAGCGCTGGCCTTCGCGAGCCGGCCCCTTGCCCCTGGGCTGGTAGTCAGCCACGCATTTTATGGAGCGGATCCTGACTACAAATAATTTATAAGGAGTAGACTTATGGACAATCTTGGCAGAGCACAAGTACGTCGTCAGAATCTGGTGGCGCAGGTTGTTTCCTTCATCGGTCGGGTGTTGCTGGCTGTCGCTATTCCGGCGATTGCTTTTTACGTGTTGTATCAAGGCTTTCTCTTTCTGCGTGACAGCCAAGCGCCGCGAAGCCTCATTGCCCTGGTGGCTATTGTTTGGGGTGTCGGCGGCGTGGCCTTTTTGTATTGGATTTTTAACGACCTGGTGGAACGGCTGCCGGACGACTGGACCACCCGGCTCCAGCCCTTTGTCTTTGTGGGGCCGGCGATCGCTATTCTGACCTGGTATCTGGCCCTGCCG
>DATCYX010000379.1:0-3463 GCA_036526235.1 Anaerolineales bacterium
GCGCTTGTCAACCACTGGCGAGGTTGAATTGTTTAATCTGGACCTGATTATGAATTGTTGGGTTTCCCCTATGATTAAATATATGATATTTGTCTCTTGATTTCCTATTTCAATTTTGCTATAATGTTATCGATAACGGGATCGATAACATTGTATCAGCGAACTGGACGACCAACCATAAAGGAAGTTGCGTCTGCAGCGGGGGTGTCTACGCAGACGGTATCCCGCGTGATTAACAATAGGCCAGACGTTTCCCCCCAAACTCGAAGACGCGTTCAAGAAATCATAGATCAGTTAGGCTATCAACCCAGTGCCCTGGCTCGTAGCTTGATCCGCCAGCGCAGCTACACTTTGGGGGTCGTTACTGCCGGCTTGAAGTATATAGGCCCATCGCGTACTTTGAGTGGCATCACCCATGCGGCAGAAGGAGTTGGTTACTCATTGTTATTAAAAGAGCTCCCGCATTTCGATGCCAATGACGTTATTCCTATTTTTCAAACGTTGCTTTCTCGCCATGTGGACGGGATTATCTGGGCTGTCCCCGAAGTTGGGGATAATCGAAATTGGGTCAGTAAGCTATCTCTGGAATTAGAAATCCCAATCGTCTACCTGGCTATGAATTCACAAGAAAATATCTATGTAGTATCTATCAACAATTATCTTGGTGGACAATTAGCAATCTCCCATTTGCTGGAACAGGGATATCGACACATCGGGCATATCTCAGGTCCGTTAGATTGGTGGGAAGCTCGTGAGCGTATGGCGGCATGGAGAGATGTTTTGAGGGCAGCTGATCTTGAAGCCAAGGATGAACATTGGGCGGAGGGAAATTGGTCTTCGGCAAGCGGCGCGCAAGCAACCGAACGACTTTTCAATCAATACCCTGAGATGGATGCGATTTTTGTCGCCAATGACCAGATGGCTCTAAGCGTGATGCAATACGCTTGTCGAAAAGGCTTGCGGATTCCGGATGATCTAGGAATTGTCGGTTTTGATGACATTCCCGAATCGGCCTTTTTTTGGCCCCCATTGACAACAGTACAGCAGAATCAATATAACGTCGGTGAAGTAGTCGTGGAAGAAATTATTAAAATCATAGAGTCTTACCGGCAAGAACAAGAGCCAGTTCAGCCCAAGTCTATTATGTTGGCACCGATTTTAATTGTACGGCAAAGTTCATTAAGAATGAGGGGGGTCAAAGGAGGTGAATCTGGGAGATAGTCTCATCTCCCATTGCTTAAGCCTGCTGAATGATATCTTTTTCGATTGGTTTGTCTCGGTTGATGAAATTTCAACTGTTGATTACAAGACTATTTTTGCTGGAACCTTAGGCAATAAAAACACAAGTATTACGGTTGTCGGTCGCGTCTTTGTGACGCACCCCAGTATTAGCGAGGATTTTTTCAAGAGTAACAAACGTGATGAGAGTCGTGCGCCTCCATTCCCAGGGAGAACTCCGCTTGCATGATGAGCCCGAGCCAGTACCCCTTGCTGGTGAGGAATTGTTGCGAGTTAAAGCAGTAGGCGTATGTGGATCAGATTTGCACTGGTTCACCGAAGGGGAGATCGGTGATGCTACATTAGATTCCCCTTTGGTTTTGGGGCATGAGTTTTCAGCGGTCACTGGCAGAGGCGAGCGTGTCGCCGTTGACCCAGCTATCTCATGCGGGCTGTGCGAATTTTGCCAACAGGGATATCCAAACCTTTGCCCTCAAGTGAAATTTGCAGGACACGGCTTACAGGACGGCGCTCTGCGCGAATACATGCCATGGCCGCAGGATCATCTGTATCGCCTACCAGATGTATTGAGCGATGCTGAAGGCGCCATGCTGGAGCCTCTCGGTGTAGCAATCCATGCAATTGATCTGGGTAAGTTGCATGCAGGTATGATCGTGGGCGTGTTTGGATGCGGACCGATTGGACTGCTCATCGTACAGTTAGCGAAGCTTACAGGGGCTGCGCAAATTATTGCTACCGATAAGCTCGCACATCGCGTGGAGGCTGCCAGGAACTATGGGGCGCATCAGGCGATTGTGGCGGGAGCAGGTCAAGAGTTGAGTGAGATTCTGGCGGCGACGGGCGGGAGAGGTGTCGACGTTGCATTTGAAGCGGCAGGGGAGCAGGATGCGGTTGATGTGTCCGTAGCGGCTGTCATCCCTGGTGGAAGGGTGATCCTGGCGGGCATACCTGGGGACGACCATACCTCATTCTCGGCATCGATTGCCCGCCGTAAGGGGCTGACAATCAAACTGGCGCGTCGGATGAAGCATACCTATCCGCGTGCAATCAAATTGGTTGCAAATGGGCTGGTAGACGTGCGCTCGCTGGTCACACATCGCTTTCCGCTTGAAAAGACGGCTGAAGCATTTGCCGTCGCACAGCAGCGTGAAGGCCTCAAGGTTATGATTGAACTATAGGAGAGCTTATGAAATACGTAATCGGAATTGATTTTGGTACCGAATCTGGGCGAGCCGTGCTGGTGGAAGTTGGTTCGGGGCGCGAAGTTACGACGGCGGTATACTCGTATGCGAACGGCGTCATCGATGAAAGGCTGCCGGAAAGCGGTGTTTTGCTTGAGCCGGACTGGGCGCTGCAAGACCCTGAAGATTATATCCGTGTGTTTCAAAATGCCATCCCGAAGGTTCTCCAGCAATCAGGTGTAGATGCTGCCGACGTGATCGGGGTGGGCATCGATTTCACCGCCTGCACTATGCTCCCGGTGAAGGCAGATGGAACTCCGCTGTGCACATTGCCTGAATGGCGCGCTACGCCGCACGCTTGGGTGAAACTGTGGAAGCACCACGCCGCTCAACCCGAAGCGGATCATATAAATGAAGCAGCTCGAGAGATGAATCAAGCCTGGCTCGATCGCTATGGTGGCAAGATTTCATCGGAGTGGTTTTTTTCGAAAGCCTTGCAAATCTTGAACGATGCGCCAGATGTTTATGCCGCCGCTGATCGCTTGATCGAAGCTGCCGATTGGGTGATTTGGCAGCTGACAGGGGTGGAGACGAGGAACTCTTGCACGGCTGGTTATAAAGCAATATGGTCTAAGCGGGATGGTTTCCCCGCAAATGAGTATTTCGCCTCACTCCATCCGCAACTTACAAACGTTATTGAGGACAAAATGTCCCGCAATATCCAACCCATCGGTCAGAAGGCTGGCGGACTGAGCGAGAAGGCGGCGGCATGGACAGGACTGAAACCCGGCACGGCTGTAGCCATCGCCAACGTAGATGCTCATGTAGCTGTTCCAGCCGCGACGGTGACCGAACCGGGACGCATGGTCATGATCATGGGGACCTCCATCTGCCACATGGTGCTGGGTACAGAGGAACACATGGTGCCCGGCATGTGCGGATACGTGGAAGACGGCATTATTCCCGGGTATTTTGGTTATGAAGCCGGGCAATCCTGTGTCGGTGACCATTTTGCCTGGTTTGTGGAGAACTGCGTCCCGGCA
>DATCYX010000380.1:0-6587 GCA_036526235.1 Anaerolineales bacterium
TGAGCGCCGAGAACATTGGGCGTCTGCGAGGCGTGCTCGCCCAGTATCATTTATTATAGGTAATCCATGACTGCAACCGATTCCAGCGTAGAGGTAAACGGTATACAACTGAGCTATCGAGAATGGCCCGGTGAAAAAGGACCCTTGATTTGCCTCCCTAGCCTTGCCTTGCATAAGGGCTCTTTTGATGCCATTGCAAGCCGCCTGTCGCCTGAATACCACCTGTATGCCTTAGACCTGCGCGGCCGCGGAGACAGCGACAAACCCGCTGAGGGCTATGGATTTGCCTACCACACCCGCGACGTACTGACTTTTGCCGAAAAAATGGGCATGCAGACTTTTGGCATTATCGGACATTCCTTTGGGGCTACGGTTGGCGTTTACCTGGCCTCTATCCGCCCATTGAGCTTGCGCTGCATCGTGATGATCGACGGAGGAGTCGATCCCAAAGATGAAGTGATGCAAGCCATGCGCCCTCTGCTGGGCCGTCTGGGTACCAGCTATCAATCTATGGACGCATATCTCAACACTATGAGAGAAATCCCCTACTATCAGCCATGGAATGCCACGCTGGAACGGGTGCTGCGAGATGATGTGGAGCCGCTGCCCAATGGCTCTGTGCGCTCCAAAACGTCGCCACAAGCCATCGAGCGCGATTTGGACATCCACTTTTATTACAGCATGTGTGTACATTTCCCGACTATGCAATGCCCCAGCTTGTTCATCCGCCCGCGCCAGGGGCTGCTGGGTGACAAAGCACACGTCCTGGACGAGCGCGAGGCGGCGGCCTTTGTCAACTGGATTCCTAAATGCTGGCGCGTCGATCTGCCAGATGTCAACCATTACACCATGGTGCTGAGCGAGGAGCCGGTGGTCGTCCCACCCATCCGGGCTTTTTTGAGCACGATTTTCACCGAGGCGGGCGAGGAGTCTGAATCATGAGGCTGGTGCGCTTTAGCGTTGCTGGTCAGCTCCATAGCGGGGTCGTCGACCCAGATGGCAATCTCCGCTCAAGCCAGGGTGAACGATACAACCCTGACGAGGTGGTCTGGCTGCCGCCCGTTGAACCCAGCAAAGTGATCGGGCTGGCGCTCAATTATGCCGAACATGCCAGCGAGCTGCAAATGGCACCACCCGATGAGCCAGCCTTATTTTTTAAGCCAATCAGTTCACTGGTAGGGCATGGCGCACCCATTATCTATCCAAGCGGGGTTGATTATATGCATTACGAAGTGGAATTGGCGGTTGTGATCGGCAAGCGCTGCCGCAAGGTCTCCAGGCAGGATGCAGATCAGGTCATCGCCGGCTATACCATCGCTAACGATGTAACCGTGCGAGATTACGTCGGCAATTTCTACCGCCCGCCGGTCCGCGCCAAGGGTTATGACTCGTTTGGACCAGTTGGTCCAGCGTTAGTCACCCCGAACGAGATCCCTGATGCCAGCAAGCTGGAGCTGCGCGCTTTCGTCAACGGGGAGCTGCGCCAGAAGGGCAATACAGCCAGCCTGATCAAGTCAGTTCCAGAGTTGATTGAATTTATCTCTCAGATTATGACCCTCGAGGAGGGAGACATGATCTGGACCGGAACACCCAAAGGGATTTCACATGTCTATCCAGGCGATGTGATTCGCTTGGAGATTGATGGCCTGGGTGTGCTTGAAAATCCCGTCATTGCTGAAGAATAGCCAATGCTAGGAGGCTTTTTTAGTGGTAAATCACTTTATCGATAACGAATTTGTACCGGGGCTTGAAGGGGGCAGATTCGAGACGCTCAACCCAGCCAATAACCAGCCCATTACGGAGGTGGCTTCTGGCAGCGCGCCAGACGCCGACCGGGCGGTTAAGGCAGCGCGCGCCGCCTTCGATCAAGGCCCTTGGCCGCGTCTGCCGGCTGAAGAGAGGGCAAAAGCACTGCGCAGGATTGGTGACTTAATTGAGAAGTACGCCGATGAGATTGCCGAAGTGGAGATTGCCGATACCGGCGTGCCGGTCAGCCAGATCAAGAAAGGGGCAATCCCGCGGGCGGCGGAAAACTTCTACTTTTTTGCTGAGATGGCAACCCAGATCACAGGCGAGACCTACCCGGTGGAAGGCCAGTTCATGAACTACACTGTCCGTCGCCCGGTAGGCGTTGCCGGGCTGATCACGCCCT
Organism: Anaerolineales bacterium; assembly: GCA_036526235.1. Classification (GTDB taxonomy): domain Bacteria; phylum Chloroflexota; class Anaerolineae; order Anaerolineales; family UBA4823; genus DATCYX01. Next base: position 2,153 of record DATCYX010000380.1, read on the forward strand.
GGAATGTGCCTTTTATGCTGGAAACCTGGAAGGTTGCGCCTTGCCTGGCTGCTGGCAACACTTGTATCCTCAAGCCCGCTGAATGGGCGCCGCTCTCTGCGGACAAACTGGCTCACATCATCCAGGAAGCAGACCTGCCCCCGGGCGTCTTTAATGTTCTTCACGGTTATGGAGAGACCGCCGGCGCGTCGCTGGTAGCCCACCCTGGGGTACAGCTCATCTCCTTCACCGGTGAAACCAGCACTGGAAAAGAGATCATGCGCAATGGCGCCGCCACATTGAAACGATACTCGATGGAGCTGGGTGGAAAATCGCCAACTATCATCTTTGATGATGCTGACCTGGAACGGGCTCTGGATGGGGCTATCTGGCAGGTGTATTCCCTGAACGGCGAGCGTTGTACGGCGGGTTCTCGCTTGCTCTTGCAAAAATCGGTCTACGATGACTTTCTCGCCCGCCTGGAAGCGCGCGTGCGCAATATTCGCGTGGGTGATCCAACCGACCCGCGCACCGAGGTTGGTCCTTTGATACATTCTGATCACTGGGACAGGGTGCATGGCTATATGGATGTAGCTCGCCAGGAGGGGGCGAGTATCCTGGTAGGCGGAGGCAGACCAGCCACTCTTCAGCAGGGCAACTATTTCGAAGCTACCCTGATCGCCGGGGTGAGCAACGAGATGCGAGTCGCCCAGGAGGAAATTTTTGGCCCGGTGCTGGTGGTGATCCCCTTTGATGATGACGCCGATGCACTGCGGATGGCTAATGATATCCCTTATGGGCTGGCAGCTTATGTGTGGACAAACGACCTGAAGCGAGGACACCAAATCGCTGAAGCTATTGAGTCGGGGTTAGTGTGGGTGAACTCTCAGAATGTGCGCGATCTGCGCACGCCATTTGGCGGCTGCAAAGCCAGTGGAATCGGCCGGGAAGGCGGGCATTACAGCTTCGACTTCTACACCGAGATTTCAACCATCCATGTTGCTCTGGGAGAACATCGCATACCCGTATTAGGAAAAGGAGGTAGTTCGTAATGGGCGCGCGTACTGGTGCACAAATTATTGAGAAACTGCGAGAGGATTCTCCAGAACTATGGCATCGCGGCGAAAGGGTGCGAGATGTTACCACACATCCTGCCCTGAAAAATGGGGTGCACAGTCTGGCTGAGCTTTACGACCTGCAATGGGAGCATCCCGAGGTCATGTTTTTTGACTCTCCTTCCTCGGGCGACAAGGTTGGGCGCTCCTATATGATCCCGCGCACTCAGGACGAGCTGAAGAGCGTGAGTCGCATGATGAAAGTATGGGCTGACCACTACCACGGCATGATGGGACGTGCCCCAGATTATCTCAACCGGGCAATTTCAGCTTACGCCGGAGGAGCTGACTTTATCGCACAGCTAGATGCGCGCTTTGCGGACAACATCCGCCGCTATCACGAGCACATCCGGGAAAACGACCTGTGTCTAACCCATACCTTGATCACCCCCCAGGCGAATCGCTCAACGGGAACAGCCGAACAGGCAGACCCATTCTTGGCTGCTCGAGTGAAAGAAGAAACTGACGCTGGTATCGTCCTGCGCGGGGCGCGCATGCTGGCGACTCTGCCCATGGCAGATGAGATCATGGTCTTCCCTTCTACCTTGCTGAAGAACCGCCCAGAAGACGCTCCATACGCCTATGGGCTTGCCATTCCATGCGCCACGCCCGGTTTGAAATTCCTGTGTCGAGAAAGCGTAGATTATGGACGCTCGGCATATGATCACCCCCTCGGCTCACGGTTCGAAGAGATGGATGCCGTGGTTATTTTCGACGATGTGTTCGTGCCGTGGGAGCGCGTGTTCTTGTACCGCGACGTAGACATTTGTAACCAGGCCTACGCCGCTACCGGCGCCATCGTCCACATGAGCCATCAGGTTCTGGTGAAGAACATCGCCAAAACCGAATTTATGTTAGGGATAGCGTCGCTGATGTCCAACACGATCGGCATCGAAGTCTTTCAACACGTCCAGGAAAAGCTAGCCGAAATTTGGATCAATCTCGAAACCATGAAGGCCCTTCTCCTGGCAGCAGAGGTGAACGCTGCGCCTGACAGCTATGGAGTCATGCGACCCGCCTGGGACCCTCTGGACGCTGCACGCAACCTCTACCCGCGCCTCTACCCGCGCATGGTTGAGATAATCCAGCAACTAGGCGCCAGCGGGTTGGTGGCCGCGCCAACCGAGGCCGATGTTGACGGTCCATTGGCAGATGAGATCAAGCGTTTCTACCAGGCGGCACGCGCTGATGCCCACGAGCGCATCCCCATCTTCCGCCTTGCCTGGGATGTGGCCTTATCAGCCTTCGGCTCCCGGCAGGTGCTCTATGAGAGATTTTTCTTTGGCGACCCGGTGCGCATGGCCGGCGCCCTATTGCGCTCGCACGATTTCACACCCTACATGGATACCGTGCGCGACTTCCTAGCCCAAAGAGAAGAGACATGACCGAGCCAATCGACACCCAACAGTTCCGCCGCACGATTGGGTTGTTCGCCACTGGAGTGACTGTCATTGCCACAGAGACGCCCGAGGATATCCATGCCATGACGGCCAATGCTGTCACATCTCTATCCTTAGATCCCCTGCTGGTGCTGGTTTGCATTGGAAAGCGCGCCCGCATGGCGGAAATACTGGTACGAGAGGCCAGGTTTTCCATCAACATTCTGCGACAGGAGCAGCAGGCGCTCTCAACCTTCTTTGCTGGTAGCTGGCGTGAAACGAAAGCCCCGCCATTTCGCTTTGTGCACTGGAATGGGCGGCCGCGACTGGAGGGCTGCCTGGCAGCCCTTGGCTGTGAGTGTCATCAAACGGTTGATGGAGGCGATCACTGGATTGTCATCGCTCGCGTGGTAGAGCTTTTCCAGGGGATTGAACCCCAGTTACCCTTATTGTTTTACAGAGGGCGTTACGGACGCCTATCTGGGGAAGAAGGGGTGCCCGCGCCCGATTTAGGCTGGCTGGAAGAACCTGTACAGGTATTTTACGATCCATGGAAAGATGATTCAAATTGATTGGTTTGGAGGGTAGCAGGTATGAAGTTCAACATCACTCGAGCAGGGCATATCGAGTTCCGCTGCACAGACCTCGATAGGGCGCGAGAATTCTACGTCGACATATTGGGGTTCGTGGAGTCAGACCGCGACAGCGAGCGGTTGTATCTGCGAGGCCTGGAAGGCCGCGAGCATCACGGTCTTGTGTTACGCAAGGCTGAGTCGCCCGGCGTTACGCATATCGCCTTTCGCGTCGCCAGTCCCGATGATCTCGATCGATTGGCTGAGCTGTATCAAGAACAGGGACGCCCTATCCGGTGGATGCCTGCAGGTTACGAAAAAGGTCAAGGCAAGGCGCTGCGCGTCCAGGATCCCAGCGGGCTACCCCTGGAGTTCTACCATGAAATGGCGGGAGACCGCTGGTTATTACAACATTTCGAGTTATACCGTGGTGCAAACGTGATGCGTCTAGACCACTTCAACTGCCAGGTTTCCGAGGTACAAAATGCCTACGACTGGTTTACCAAAAAATTGGGGTTCTACACTTCCGAGGTCACAGTGACAGAAGATTCTCCCCCATGCTTATGGGCTGCCTGGTTGCACCGCAAGCAAAATGTGCACGATCTTGCCCTGATGAACGGCATTGGGCCGCGCCTGCACCACGCAGGTTTCTGGCTGGCAGACCAGGCAAGCGTGCTGCGCGCCTGTGATGTCCTGGCAGCCACCGGTTACGCCGACTGCATCGAGCGCGGGCCAGGGCGGCATGGTATTAGCAACGCCTTCTTCGTCTACCTGCGCGACCCAGATGGCAACCGCATCGAACTCTACACAAATGATTATATGATCCCAGATCCAGACTGGGAGCCGATCCAATGGAGCATCAACGATCCGCGGCGGGCGACGTTTTGGGGTCATAAACCCCCAGCGAGTTGGTTCGACGAAGCTTCCCTGGTTGAATCGATTGAAAGCGGGGAGCTTATGCCGACCTATCCGCCCCCGCTTAAGGACCGCCCTGAATTTGTCACTTGAGTTATTTGCCCTGCCGCAGGCCTGGGAGCAAGCAGTCAGCAACACTTTGTCGTTACATTGGGTACTATCAAGGAGAAGCATATATGGGCCACACGCTCGCTGAAAAGATCCTCGCCGCCAAATGCGGTCGACCCGAAGTCTATCCGGGACAATTCATCAACGCTCGCGTTGACCTTGTGCTGGCATCTGAGCTATCTGGAGTCCTGACAATCGAGGAGTTCGAGAAAATCAACGGAGCCCGCATCTTTGATCCGAAAAAGGTGGTGTTGGTGATGGATCACTTCACTCCAGCTAAGGACATCAAGAGCGCAGAAATTGTCAAACGCTGCCGGGATTTTGCCCGAGAACATAACATCACTTTCTATGATGTGGGGCGCGCCGG
>DATCYX010000381.1:0-9811 GCA_036526235.1 Anaerolineales bacterium
CGCAGGGTCTCTCCCACGCTCCAATGGTGGCTGGATTTCCTGCGCCGGGCTGGCGCAGCCGCAGGCACCAACCTGGCTGTGGTAGATGCCTACATCCAGCAGGTCAAGAGCGAGGCGCACACCCGCCGCAGGCAGTTGTTCCCGCTCATGGAAGCCGTAGCCCGCTTCATGCGCCGCTCACTTCCAGCCCGCCGCCTGCTGTCGAACCTGCAGCGGCGTTTCATGCCCCATATCTACGCCGACCTGTTCGAGAAATACCATCCAGACCTGGTGATCGCCGGCTCGCCCGGCTTCCGTCAAGACCGCTACCTGCTGCGCGAAGCGGCGGCTCGGGAGATTCCCACGGCAGCCGCCATCATCAGTTGGGATAGTTCCAGCAGCTACGGGCTGCCCGGCGCCCCGGTGGACTGGATCACCTGCTGGTCAGAGATCCAAAAAAGCGAGCTGATGGGCGGCGCTGATTGGCCCGCAGAGCGCGTCAACGTGGGCGGGATGCCCCCCTATGACGGCTATGTGCGCGGTGAATGGCTGCTACCCAGAGACGAATATTTCCGCCAGCATGGTCTCGACCCGCAGCGCAAGCTGCTCTCCTATGCCAGCAGCTTCGTGAGCTGGTCGCCCAACATCCAAAACGTGGAGGCCCTGGCTCGCCTGGTGATTTCCGACCAGCTGGTTGAGCCGGCGCAACTGCTGGTACGCCTGCACCCCATCCACATGAGCGGGCATTACGTCGCCGAGGCGGAGCGCATCCGCCAACTTGCCCGCCAGAACGCCCACATCCACGTCGTGGAGCCCGCCCCCTTGGGAGCATTGGGTCACTACTCCGGCGAGGATGTCACCGAGCGCACGTCCATGATGGCCCACTCGGACGTCTTTTTGACCGTCTACTCGACGATGTGCGTGGAGGCCTCTTTTCAGGAGCGCCCCATCGTCAGCGTGGGCATCGATTCAAGCGACGGATACCCAGGGAAGTATTGGGTGCCTATGTCGCTAATTGGCGTTTGGCCCACCCACTCGCGCTTCCGAACATCCGGGGCCGGGCGCGTGGCGCTGAACGAGACCGACCTGCGCGAGGCGATCAATTACTACCTGAAGAATCCTGGCGCTAACCTGGACGCTCAACGCCGCTTCCTGGCACAGGAGTGCACCTACCTGGATGGCAGCGCGGGGCGCAGGACGGCGGAATACTTTCTTTCTTTGATTCGATAATAGATTAAACAGGATGGACAGGATAGTTATGGTGAACGGTATATCTGTATATCCTGTATTATCCTGTGCATCTTGTTAATAATCCATGACTGATATCTTCACTCGTCTCAAACTGGCAGGGCGGGCCTTGCTGAAAGGTCAGCCCGCGCCCGGTTCGCGCCGCCAGGTGCCCGCCATCACCCCTGAAGAGGTCGCCGAGGCCAAGGCCTTCTTTCCCCTGGAGAAGTTCTTTATCTTCGGCCACGCCCGCTCTGGCACCACCCTGCTCACTCGCTTAGTGCGGCTGCACGCCCAGGTGCACTGCAACTACCAGGCGCATTTCTTCACCCGCCAGCCGCTGCTCGAAGCCCTGGTGGCTGAAGAGGATGTAGGCATGTGGCTCTCGCGCCGCAGCAACCGCTGGAACCAGGGGCGCGACCTCTCTCCGCTGGTGCTGCGCGCTGCCGCCGACTTCATCATGGAGCGCGACGCCCGCCGTGCAGGTAAGGGCAACCCTGGCTGCATTGTGGGCGACAAGAGCCCCAACAGCCTGCTGGATGGCGACGCCGTGCGCCAGCTGGTCAAGGTCTACCCCGACGCCCGGCTGGTCTTCATTGTGCGCGATGGGCGCGATGCCGCCGTCTCGCACCGCTTCCAGGCATTCATCGACCGCCCCCAACACCTGAACACCGAAGACCTGCGCATCCGCGACGAATTCATCCGCGACGCCACGCCTTTCGTCTCCGGGCAACGCTCGATTTTCACCGAAAAAAGCCTTGCGCAAGCCGCCCGCGGCTGGGTGCACAATGTTGTCGAGACGGACAAAGCGGCGCGGGAGCTGCTGCCAGAGAGCTATCACTCCCTGCGCTACGAGGACCTGTTGACTTCTACGTGGGAGACCATGCGCGCATTGTGGGCCACCCTCGGGGCGGACATCACAAGCCCAGGGCTGAAAGAGGCCGTGGACGCCGAGCTGCAGGAAAACCCCGACGCAGACTGGCAGCAAGAGAAAGCCAGCGACATCGCCTCAGCACTGACCAAAGGCCAGCGCGGCACCTGGCGTGAGCTCTTCACCCCGCATGACCGGCAGATCTTCGAGGAAATCGCTGGGGGAACGTTGGCAGAGTGGGGGTACGAAGTCAAATCATGAAATTCCTGATTGCGGGCTTAGGCTCCATCGGTCGCCGCCATCTGAGAAACCTGCTTCAACTAGGGGAGCGGGATATACTGCTCTACCGCACTGGTCGCAGCAGCCTGCCGGATGACGAGCTGAAAGGTTACCCGGTGGAGACTGACCTGGAGGCTGCCCTGGATCATCAACCAGACGCAGTGATCGTCGCCAATCCCACATCGCTGCACCTGGAGGTAGCTATCCCTGCCGCCGAGCGGGGCTGTCACCTGCTGCTGGAGAAGCCGATATCGCATTCTATGGACAGCGTAGATCAGCTACAAAAAGCTGTCCAGCGCGGTGGCGGGCAAGTCCTGGTGGGCTTCCAGTTCCGCTTCCACCCTGGATTGAGAAAGATAAAGGAACTGCTCTCCGCCTCCACATCTCCGATTGGAAAGCCGCTCTCTGCCCGTGCCCACTGGGGGGAGTACCTGCCCGACTGGCACCCTTGGGAGGATTACCGCCAGGGATATAGCGCTCGCACCGATTTAGGTGGCGGTGTGATCCTCACCTTGTGCCACCCCCTGGACTATCTGCGCTGGCTTTTGGGAGACGTCGAGGCGCTGTGGGCTTTTGCCGGGCGCCTGGGCAACCTGTCGCTAGACGTGGAAGACACTGCTGAAATTGGCTTACGATTTGCTGACAATACGTTGGGAAGCGTGCATTTGGATTATAATCAACGACCGTCTGCCCACACGCTGGAGATCGTGGGCAGCCAGGGCACGATCCGCTGGGACAACGCCGACGGAGCCGTCCACCTGCATCACGAGAAATGGCATGTCTTCCCCGTCCCGCCCAGCTTTGAGCGCAACGATCTGTTCCTGGCAGAGATGCGCCACTTCCAAGCGGTCGTGCGGGGTGAAGAAGAGCCGCTTTGCAGCCTGGACGACGGCTTACAGGCTTTGCGCCTGGCATTGGCTGCTCGCCAGTCTGCCCAAGATTGCAAACTGATCACACTGGATCATTGACCGAGTAAGAGATGGACTGTCTCGCTATTATCCCTGCCCGCGGCGGCTCTAAGGGCATCCCGCGCAAGAACATCCTTCCCCTGGCTGGCAAACCGTTGATCGCCTACAACATTGAACAGGCGCAGCGTTCTCGCTACATCAGCCGGTTGGTGGTCTCCACCGACGACGCTGAGATTGCCGACGTGGCGCGCCAGTATGGGGCGGAGGTCGTCTGGCGGCCCACCGAGATCAGTGGCGATACCGCCTCATCGGAATCGGCTCTGTTGCACGTTTTAGAGAGCCTGCGCCAGGACGAGGGATACCTGCCGGAAGTCCTGGTTTTCTTACAGTGCACATCCCCCCTTACCCTGGCTGAAGATATAGATGGCACCGTGCAAGCCTTGTTGGATCAAGACGCAGACAGCGCCCTGGCGGTGATCCCCTTCCATTATTTTCTTTGGCGGCAGGCCGAGAAAGACGCTACAGGCATCAACCACGATAAGCGAATCCGTCCCCTGCGCCAGGAGCGCGAGCCACAGTACCTGGAGACCGGGGCGGTTTACGTGATGCGCGTTGAGGGTTTCATGCGGGCGCGTCACCGCTTCTTCGGCAAGACCGCCATGTACATCATGCCCGCCGAGCGCCGGCTCGAGATCGATGACCCGGTGGATTTTCAAGTCGCCGAGGTGCTGTTGCGCCAGGAAGCGCGAGGCGCCAAAAGTGCACGCCTGCCGGAGCAAGTTGCCGCCCTGATCCTGGATTTCGACGGCGTATTCACCGATGACAAGGTTTACGTTTTTCAAGATGGGCGCGAGGCCGTGCGCTGCGACCGTTTCGATGGTATGGGCATTGGCTTACTCAAGAAGACCGGGTTGCCCATTTGGGTGCTCTCCAGCGAGTCTAACCCTGTGGTGCAGGCCCGTGCCGATAAGCTGGGTATCCCTTGCCTGCATGGGCTGCAGGACAAAGGTCTGGCCTTGGGACAACTCCTCCATGAACAGGGCATCGACCCCGCCCAGGTGGTTTATGTGGGCAATGATGTCAACGATCTGCCCTGCATGGCGCAGGTCGGGTATGCTGTGGCAGTAGCCGACGCCCATCCGGCTGTGCTGGCTCAAGCCGACCTGGTCCTGGAGCACAGCGGCGGCGATGGGGCGATCCGAGAGATTTGTGAGTTAATTCTAGATAGTAAGTAAGGAGCCTGCATGGCAAAAGCAGTAAAAATCGGCGACCGATGGGTTGGTGAGGGACATCCCGTTTTCATCATTGCAGAGATTGGCATCAATCACAACGGCAATCTACACATTGCCAAGCGCCTGGTTGATGTGGCCTTTATGGCTGGCTGCGACGGGGTGAAGTTCCAGAAGCGCACACCTGAGAAGGCTGTACCACCCGAATTCCAGAATGTGATGCGCGAGACGCCCTGGGGTATCATCTCTTACCTGGAATACCGCCGCATGGTCGAGTTCGGCTTCAAAGAATATGATGATATCGACCAGTATTGCAAAGAGAAAGGCATCATCTGGTTTGCCTCGTGCTGGGACGAGGATTCGGTGGATTTCATTGAACAATTCTCACCACCCTGTTACAAAATCGCTTCTGCTTCGTTAACAGATATACCACTGTTGGAGAAGGTGAAATCCACCGGACGACCGGTCATCCTCTCCACCGGCATGTCCACCCTGGAAGAGATCGCGGCTTCTGTAGAGCTGCTGGGCACGGAGCATCTGCTGATCGCTCACAGCACCAGTACCTACCCATGCCCGCCAGAGGAGCTGAACCTGCGCATGATCGAGACCCTGAGGGAGCGTTTTGATTGCCCGATAGGATACTCTGGTCATGAAGTGGGTCTGCAGACCACCTACGCCGCAGTGACCCTGGGTGCCGCATTCGTGGAGCGCCATATTACCCTGGATCGAGCCATGTGGGGCAGCGACCAGGCAGCCTCTGTAGAGCCAGGAGGGATGATTCGACTGGTGCGCGATATTCGTGTCATCGAGCGCGCCCTGGGCGATGGGCAAAAACGAGTATATGACAGCGAGCTCAAGGCTCGCGAGAAACTGCGGAGACGAAATTGAATAAAAATGCAAAAAGGCATATAGTCCAACCAGTCATTTTTTGATCATCATGCCATAGTGCAAAATAATTATTGAAGGAGAAACATTGTATGTCAAAACAAAGTAATAACCTCATCAGCCCCTACGGGGGAAAGCTGGTCAATCTGGTGGTATCTGGTGAGGAGCGCGAAGAACTGCTAGCCAAATCAAGCCGCCTGCCTTCTGTGCAAATCTCATCTCGCTCGCTTTGCGATCTGGAATTGCTGGCGACAGGGGCTTTCTCTCCAATCGATCGCTTTATGCGTAAGAATGATTACGAGCGTGTCCTGACCGAGATGCGCCTCCATGACGGCACCCTATTCCCCATCCCGGTCACACTCCCTGTGGACGAGAGCGCTCTGCCCAGCTGGGGTGAGCAGATCACGCTGAGCGACAGCCGTAACAATACGCTGGCCGTGATGCAGATCGAGGAAGTGTACCACTGGGACGCCCAGCGGGAAGCGCGCCTGGTGCTGGGCACCACCGACCCGCGCCACCCGCTGTTCTCGGAGATGGTGCGCTGGGGAAAGGTGTATGTCTCAGGCGAGCTGAAAATCATCGACCTGCCCAAGTACCATGATTTCCAGGAGTTGCGCCGCACACCAGCCCAGGTCCGCGCCCTCATGGGGAAGATGGGCAATGGCAACGTGGTTGCCTTCCAAACACGCAACCCCATGCACCGCATTCACGAGGAGCTGACCAAGCGCGCTGCCGAAGGTGTGAACGGCAGCCTGTTAATCCATCCCGTGGTGGGCATGACCAAGCCTGGCGACGTGGATCACTACACCCGCGTGCGCGTCTACCGCGCCCTGGCAGAAAATTACTACGAAAAGAACCGCACATTGCTCAGCCTGCTGCCGTTGGCCATGCGCATGGCTGGGCCGCGCGAGGCGCTTTGGCACGCCATTATCCGCCGCAACTATGGCGCTAACTATTTCATCGTTGGGCGCGACCACGCTGGACCAGGCAATGACAGCCACGGACGCCCCTTCTACGGGCCCTATGAGGCGCAGATGATGGTAAGCCAATATGCCAACGAGATCGGCGTTCAGCCTCTCGAATTCAAGGAGCTGGTCTATCTGGCAGATGATGAGCGCTACGAAGAGCAGGATAAAATTCCGGAGGGCGCCCGCATCTTCAACATCTCTGGCACTCAGGTGCGCGACGACTACCTGGCAAAAGGCAAGTCACTACCCGAGTGGTTCACCCGCAAAGAGACCGCTGAAATCCTGCAGCAGATGTATCCACCGCGCCACAAGCAAGGCGTCTGCATCTGGTTCACCGGTCTGAGTGGCTCGGGCAAGTCCACCACCGCGGAGGTGCTCACAGCCCTGCTGCTGGAACGCGGCCGCCAGGTTACTCTGCTAGACGGCGATGTGGTGCGCACCCACCTCTCCAAGGGATTGGGCTTCTCGCGTGACGACCGCGACACCAATATCCTGCGCATCGGTTTCGTAGCCGGCGAGATATCCCGCCATGGCGGCACCGTGATCTGCGCCGCTATCAGCCCCTACCGCGCCACGCGCAACGAAGCCCGCAAGATGGTTGGCGAGGAGCACTTCATCGAGGTCTTCGTAGATACCCCCATCGATGTCTGCGAGCAGCGTGATGTCAAGGGCCTGTATGCACGCGCCCGCCGCGGCCAGATCACCGGCTTCACCGGCGTGGACGACCCCTACGAGACTCCGGTTGACCCAGAACTCACACTGTATACCGTTGAGGTTAGCCCCGAGGAGAACGCCCAAAAAATTGTCGACTACCTCGAAGAGCGTGGCTATCTGCTCCCCGATGGTTCGTTGAATGCCAAACAGGAAGAGCAACAGACTGAACCTACCCCAGCATAAACATGCGAGGTCTACCGAAATTATTTGACCTGACAGGCCGTGTCGCCGTCATCACTGGCGGCGCCGGTCTGTTGGGCGCGGAATTCTGCCTTACACTGGCAGAAGCCGGGGCCGCTGTGGTCATCGCCGACTTGAACGAGGGCGGTGCGCTGGCGCTGGCTGAATCTCTCTCCCAGGGAGGCAAACGCGCCTTGGCGGTGAAGACCGACGTGACGTCCCCTGATTCGGCCCAAAACATGGTGGCGGCGGCTCTTCAGACCTTTGGGCGGTTAGATATCCTGGTTAATAGCGCAGCTCTCGACCCAAAGTTCGATCCGCAATCGATAAAGCAGACAGGCGAAAGGGAGATAGGGGCAAAGGGAATTGAAGAATCCTCCCACCCCTTATCCCCTGATTACTATTCCCTTACGTTCGAAAACTATCCCCTGGACTTATGGAACCAGGCTCTGCAGGTCAACCTGACAGGCGCTTTCTTGTGCTGCCAGGCGACGGCGCAGCCCATGCTGGCACAGGGTGGTGGGGTGATGGTCAACCTGTCGTCCATCTACGGGCTGGCAGCCCCCGACCAGCGCATGTACCAGCGCAGCGGGCAGGCAGCGCAGTATAAGCCGGCTTACTATCCGGTCACCAAAGCCGGCATTCTGGGATTAACGAAATACCTTGCAGCTTACTACGCCGGCAAGAACATCCGCGTCAACGCCCTCTCTCCGGGGGGGGTGTACAACGGGCATGACGACGAATTTGTAAAAGCCTACTCGGCTCGCGCCGTGCTGGGGCGCATGGCGGAAAAAGACGAGATGAACGGCGCCTTGCTTTTCCTGGTCTCAGACGCCTCCAAATACATGACTGGGGCAAACCTGGTCGTCGATGGCGGGTGGACAACGTGGTGAGGTAAAACTGCTAGACAAATCCATGAGATCAATCTCCCGGATAGACATCCTGTTCTTCTGCGGTTTGGTGCTGTACTCATTATTTTTTTTCGGGGGAGTTCGTCAAGTCCCGTTCCATCCCGATGAAAGTACATATCTGTACATGAGTTCCGATTTCGAGAGGTTTTTCTCCCAGTCTAGCGACTTATTTTGGGTACCAGGCGATCATTCCGACCAGCAACGCTACCGATTGATTGATGCCCCGCTTATCAGGTACATCCTGGGTGCAGGGAGATCTTTGGTAGGACTGCCACCTCTACCGGCAGACTGGGATTGGAGCAAATCCTGGGAGCAGAACCGGGTTGCAGGAGCGCTTCCCGATCCAAAATTGTTGGCCGTTGGGCGTACCACGATTTCTATTTTTCTCCCCCTTAGCTTGATATTAATTTTTCTAAGCGGAAGAATTTCCCAACACCCTTTGGCTGGGTTGTTCTCGGCTTTCTTGCTTGGATCCAATGCCCTGGTCCTGGTGCATGGTCGTCGCGCCATGGCGGAGGGGATCCTCCTCTTCGGTGTCACTCTTTTCATTTTTAGCCTTTATTACAGCGATAAAAACCTTTGGTTGCCTGCTGTGAGCGCGGCGCTCGCTTTCAATGCGAAACATTCCGCAATTGCGCTCTTCCCCGTTGGATTGTTGGCGGTCAGTATTATGCCAATTGCCGCTGAAGGAAAGTTTCGCAAGTTTGTGAGAAACCCGTTACTGTTCTCGATCACCTTCCTGATCATCGTTCTGGCGTTGAACCCGATACTGTGGAATAACCCGATAGGGGCAGCGCGTGCCATGATCGCAGCTCGCTCTGATTTGCTAGATCGTCAGGTTGAGTTCGCCAGACAAGTTGCGCCGCAACAGATCATGGAATCTCCGTCCCAACGCCTGGCAGTTCTGGTCACACACCTGTTTGTAAGCCCTCCTTTCTTCGCAGAGGCGGGAAATTACCTTGCGAACACAGCTGAGAGCGAGCGCATCTATATGTCCTCACCAGCCAACAACCTGTTTCGTGGGTTATGGGGAGGAGGCATCTTGCTTTTATTTACGCTGATGGGGCTGGTCGAAGGATTGCAGACTATCCGCAAGAATGACGGCGCACAAAGACGCTGGATGATGCTGGTGTTAATTTCCACCCTGTCTTTTTTGGCCGTTTATCTGGCAGCAGTCCCCTTTACTTGGCAGCGTTATGTGATGCCCCTGATCCCGTTTACCTCAATATGGGCTGGTTTGGGATTAGAACGCTTCCTTTCTGTTTTTATTCAAAGATTTTCTAGATAAATATTCTGTTAGGGCTGATCGAATGTCCCAAGTTCTCACCCTCATCCCCGCCCGCGGGGGCTCTAAATCCATCCCTCGCAAAAACATCCGCCCCTTCGCCGGGCATCCATTGATTGCCTATAGCATCGCGGCTGGGCTATGCGCCGAGACCGTTACGCGGGTCATCGTCTCTACCGATGACGACGAGATTGCCGCCGTGGCTCGCCGCTATGGTGCTGAGACGCCCTTCCTACGCCCGGACGAGTACTCGCAAGACAACACCCCGGACCTGCCTGTCTTCCAGCATGCACTCAACTGGCTGGAGGAGCATGATGGCTACCGCCCTGAAATCGTGGTGCACCTGCGCCCCACCTCTCCGTTCCGGCGGGTCTC
>DATCYX010000382.1:0-5184 GCA_036526235.1 Anaerolineales bacterium
CCATTACAACAGCGCAGCCGTCTTCCTAACGCGCTTCGTGACCCATCCATGCGCGCCGGGCTTCTTCTTCCTGATGGGGGCAGGGGTTATCCTGTTTGCAGCCTCCCGCCGCCAGATGGGATGGTCGCAGCTCCGCATCGCCCGGCACCTCGCCCTGCGGGGTCTCTTGCTCATCCTGCTGGAGCAGCTTGTTCTGGATCCCATCTTGGGCGGCGAGGTGAATTTTAAGGATCTCCAGGTGTTCTATGGGCTGGGGGGTGTGCTGGTGGTATGCGCCCTGCTGGTGGGCTTGAACAGGTACATCTTGATGACAATCGGGGTTGGAATTATCCTGGCTACCCAGGTGCTCCCCCCGGCACTACAAGACCTGGGGCTTTACCCTGCGCCGCTCAGCCTTCTACTGCTCGTCCCTGGCGGATCCCAGGGATGGTTCGTGCTGTACCCTGTATTCCCCTGGTCCGGCATCTCCCTGCTTGGGATGGCGTTTGGTCACGAGCTGCTGCGCGACCGGGAGCGAGGCTACCGCCTGGCGCTATGGATGGGCGGGATCAGCCTTGCCCTCTTACTGGTGGTGCGCATGGCGGGCGGTTTCGGCAATCTCCGACCGGCGGCTGGGACCGGGTGGATCGATTTTCTCAATGTGGTCAAGTATCCGCCCAGCCTGGTCTTCACGCTGCTAACCCTGGGCATCAATTTGATTTTATTGTACCTGTTCACCAGAGCGGGCAACTGGCTTGAAAAGTGGGGCAAGCCACTGCTGGCGTTCGGGAAGGCACCCTTGTTCTTTTTCCTAATGCATTGGTTCCTGTACGCAGCAGCTGGGTTATACTTCTTGCAACCGGGCAGGCTGCCGCCAATGTACCTGGCATGGGCATTAGGCTTGTTACTGCTCTACCCGGTCTGCGTGGCGTATGGCAACTTCAAACGAGGCACCCCCCCAGAGTCTGTATGGAGGTTGTTTTAAAATGTCGATCAACACATATTGTACGGTGTGTGCTCAGCCATGAAAACAACCAATACAGGCGTTCTCTCGCGCTACGGGCACTTGCTCGACCTGCCCGACCACACCCAGCCTGTCACGCTGCTGGAGGGGGATACCCCGCTAATCCCTGTGCCTCGCCTGGCGCAGGAGATGGGCGGCGGTTTCGAGCTATACGTAAAGTACGAGGGGCTCAACCCCACCGGCTCGTTCAAAGACCGCGGCATGACAGCCGCCATCAGCGAAGCCCTGGGGCGCGAGGCGAAAGCCGTGATCTGCGCCTCCACCGGTAATACCGCCGCCTCGGCGGCAGCCTACGCCGCCCGCGCCGGGATGCGCGCTGTGGTGCTCATCCCCGAGGGCAAGGTCGCATCTGGCAAGCTGGCCGGTGCCGTAGCCTACGGCGCCCAAGTTGTGCAAGTGAAAGGCTCGTTCGATGATGCCCTCAGCCTGGTCGTGGCCATCTCCGAGAAGCACCCCATTGCGCTGGTCAACTCGCTCAATCCCTACCGCCTGGAGGGGCAGAAGACCGCCGCCTTCGAGATTTGCGACGCCCTGGGAAACGCGCCCGACCTGCTCTGCCTGCCGGTGGGCAACGCAGGCAACATCACCTCTTACTGGATGGGTTTCAAACAATACCACGCCTTGAAAGGATGTGGGCTGCCGCACTTCCTGGGCGTGCAGGCTGCCGGAGCCGCCCCTTTGGTGCTGGGTCACCCGGTGGACAAGCCCGAGACGGTGGCCACTGCCATCCGCATCGGACGCCCGGCGCGTGGCGAGCAGGCCATGCAGGCTGCCGAAGAATCGGGCGGGCGCATCGTGGCGGCCAGCGACGATGAAATCCTGGCCATGCAGCGCCGCTTGGCTGGTGAGGGCATCTGGGTGGAACCGGCTTCTGCCGCAGGGCTGGCCGGGCTGGCAAGTCTGCTCCGCCGCGGGGAGATCACTGTCGCAGGTCAGCGTGTGGTCGCGGTGTGCACAGGTCACGGGCTGAAGGACCCCGATATTATCGCCCGCCAGATGGGCAAGCCGACCATTTTGCCGCCCACCCTCGAAGCGCTAGAAGCCGTGATCCAAATGCCGTAGCCATCAGCTAACCAAAGACAGCGCGCAGCCACATTGTGACTGCGCGTGCCGTCCTCTTGCGATTGCGGTGTACTGGCAATCAGCAATCAAAAACATTCAATCAGCAATCGGTTCAAACCTGGCCTGGAAAAAGCGCAGGTACTTGGGCTCATAAACCAACTTGAGACCGCGGGTCTGCTGGCGGGCATCGTAAACCGCTTTGACCGACTCGGCCACCACATCCATGTGCGCCTGGGTGTACACACGGCGCGGGATGGTCAAGCGGGTGAGCTCCAGCTTCGGATAGCGGTGGTCGCCGGTCTCAGGATCCCGCCCGGCGCTGACCACGCCGCGCTCCATTGAGCGGATACCCGAATCCAGGTACAGCTCAGCGGCCAGGGTTTGGGCGGGAAAGAGATCCTGCGATAGGTGTGGGTAGAAGCTGCGCGCATCCAGGAAGATGGCGTGCCCGCCGACGGGCTGCACAATGGGAATATTCCAATCCAGCAGTAGCTGCCCCAGGTAGCGCACCTGGCCTACCCGAGAGCGCACATGATCGTCCTGCACCGCCTCGACGATGCCAATGGCCATGGCCTCCATATCACGTCCAGCCAGGCCGCCGTAGGTGTGCAGCCCTTCATAGATCACAACCATGTTACGCAATTCCTCGAAAAGATCGTTGTGGTTCACCGCCAACCAACCCCCGATGTTCACCAGGTTGTCCTTCTTGGCACTCATCCAGGCTCCGTCGGTGTAGGAGCAGAACTCTTTAAGGATTTGGGCGATGCTTTTGTCAGCATAACCATCCTCGCGCTCCTGGATGAATAGGGCGTTCTCGACCATACGGGTTGCATCCAAATAGATGCGGATTCCATAGCGGTCGCACAGATCGCGCAGAAGGCGGACGTTCTCCATGCTCACCGGCTGCCCGCCGGCCATATTGACTGTCCCCGCCAGGCTGATATAGGCGATATTCCCCGCGCCGACCCGCTCAATCAGGTCTTGTAGCTTGTCCAGGTCCACATTGCCCTTGAAGGGGTGCATGTTCTGCGGATCGTGAGCTTCATCGATGATCACATCCACAAATGTACCGCCAGCCAACTCCTGGTGCAGGCGGGTGGTGGTGAAGTACATGTTGCCGGGGATAAACTGCCCGGGCTTGATCATGGCCTGGCTGAGCAGGTGCTCAGCGCCGCGACCCTGGTGAGTAGGCACCAGGTAGCGGTAGCCGTAATAAGTCTGTACAGCCTCTTCCAGGTGGTAGAAGTTGCGGCTGCCGGCGTAGGCCTCGTCGCCAAGCATCATCCCAGCCCACTGGCGGTCGCTCATGGCGCTAGTGCCGCTGTCGGTCAGCAGGTCGATATAGACATCCTCAGAACGCAGCAGGAAGGTGTTATAACCGGCTTCTTGCATGGCACTCTGGCGGTAAGGGCGGTCGGTCATGGTCAATGGCTCGACCATCTTGATCTTCCAGGGCTCGGCCCAGGATCGGCGTCCGAACTGCTGCCCCATGGTTTTGAAGTGATCTGTCATCCAAATTCTCCTTACAGCAATGGCTGTGTCTGTTTTATTAACACAAAGGGCTCAAAGGTTTCACGAAGGGACACAAAGGTTTTAATTATTTTTGGTGACCTTCGTGTGCACTTTGTGTACTTAGTGTTAAATCCCTTCCAATGTTTTGTCATTTCATCCGTCAGGCGTGCTCAAGCCTCGGTGCGCCAGTACTCCCCTCCGCCGCTTTGGCGCGCCATCAGGCGGTAATCGATCAGGCCGCGGCGCAGGGATGCGGTGTCTTTATGGTAGCGCCCTAGGATCTCGTTCACCTGTTTCTCAGTGTAGTGCTGCCCTGGCTCGAAGGCCTGTACCACGTGCTGCAGGATGACCTGGAATTTCTTCTCCTGGGCGGGAAAAGCCTTGATGCGCCCCTCGGCATCCAGGAAATTCGCCAGCACTTTGCGGTCGTAAGCGTCTAGGTCGGCGTCGTCCGATAGGCGGGGCAGCTCATCAGCACTCAGCAAACGCTCAGCCATGGCTTGCAGAGCGTCGGTCTCTAGCGAGTAGATGTAGTAGTGCCCGTCCGTGCGCGCAGACACCAGCCCAGCCTTAGCCAGCTTGGACAGGTGGTGCGAGACAGTGGAAGCGCCCAGGCCGAGCGCCGCAGCCAGCCCTTCGACGGTGGTGGGCTGCTGCGCCAGCAATCCGACGATCTTCAGCCGGTTGGCGTCTGCCAGGGCTTTAAAGAAATTGAGCAGCTCTTCGCTGGTTGATGGGGTGTCCACAATCCGAACTCCTTCGTAACATTTCGACTATCTTCGAAATGATTTTATCCATTTCGTTGGGCTTGTCAAGGATGAACATGCGATTTAAGTCATTAATAACGAAGAGCGTACGCCCCGAAAATATAGGTCTGACGTTGGCGGCCGTTCTAGGCAACTTTGATGTAAAATAATATAGGATACTACGATATGGAAGGAAACATACGTGCCCGAGATCTGCCGCTTTTTTGGCATCATTATTCGCATGTTTGCTGAGCCAGGTGCTCCCCATCACCGTACTCATTTCCATGCTTATTACCAAAACCATGTGGCCATCTTCAGTATAGATAAAGTCGAGCTAATCAATGGCAGCTTACCATCTCGGGAGAGACGATTGGTGGAGGCCTGGGCTGAATTGCATCAAGGGGAGCTCTCAGAAAACTGGGAGCGTTTACAATCCGGTCAGTTGCCTTATAAAATTGCACCGTTACGATAGGAGAATTGGAGAAAAGAGATAATGAAGCATCCGATTTATCGTGTGGTAGAGTTTGAAATAGTCAACTCATACACCCTGCGAGTGATATTCGACGATGGAAAGGAACAGGTCATTGATTTTCGCCCGGTCCTTATTGGTGAATTGTATGGGCCATTACGAGATAAAACACTATTCAAAAAAGTAGAGATTGATCCAGAAGTTCACACATTGGTCTGGCCTAACGGTGCCGATTTTGATCCTGCTACACTGCACGATTGGCCTGAAAATGTGGACAGTATGCAGGAGTTAGCAAAACGGTGGGCAGCAAAGAAAGTTGAAGCCACATAGGAAAGCGTTTCCCAAAAAACATCTCCCAGATATCATACAAGTAAAAAATCAGTCAACCCACC
>DATCYX010000383.1:0-4164 GCA_036526235.1 Anaerolineales bacterium
CGCTATTAATGCTAATTCCAGCGCTGAATGCAAGAGAAATTGAACCCTCCTCAAGACCGAAGTTCAATCGCTCGTAGCTTCACAACTACTTCGCAACAAAGGTGCATACAGTTTGTACCTGGTGACGACCACTTCGGCATCTCGCCAAAATATATTCTATAAAACGTTATTTTTATGATATTTCCCTCGTTCGAATAGCATAAAAGCAAAAATTCTCCCAAAGCCACTCATATTTCACCTCCGGTATGGTAAACTATGCGATTGGTAATGACGGCATTATCCCGTAAATAATGAATTACCTAGGAGGTTTTTTTTCATGGCTGATCATAAATGGGTTTACCTATTTGATGAGGTCGAACAAGCAGAAAAGCATGTAGGAGGTAGCTGGGAGGGCGTGCGCGCGCTGCTCGGAGGCAAAGGCTCCGGGTTGGCAGATATGACGCGTGCCAGCGTACCCGTCCCGCCCGGTTTCACGGTCACAACAGAGGCCTGCAACGCCTATCTGGAGGCAGGCCAAAAATTTCCCGAAGGCATGTGGGAGCAGGAGCTAGAAGCGTTGAAGCAAGTGGAAGCTCAAACCGGCAAGAAGTTCGGAGACCCCACGCGTCCCCTATTGGTCTCATGCCGCTCGGGAGCAAAATTCTCCATGCCGGGCATGATGGACACAGTTCTTAACATTGGACTAAACGACGAGGTAGCAGAGGGGATGGCGAAGCTAACCGGAGACGAGCGTTTTGCCTTCGACGCCTACCGTCGCTTGGTGGAAATGTTTGGTGAAGTGGTTCTCGGAATTCCCGACGAGAAGTTTGAACATCCCATGGCGGAATATAAAGAGAAAAAGGGCGTAAAAGCCGATACGGAACTGACTGCCGAGGATTGGAAAGCCATCACCGAAACCTTTAAGAAGGTGGTGCGCGAAAATAGGGGCTTTGACTTTCCCCAGGATCCTATCGAGCAGCTACGCCTGGCGACCGAAGCCGTCTTTAAATCTTGGAATGGCAAGCGCGCCGTGGATTACCGCAACGCAGCTGGCATAGCCCACGACTTGGGCACCGCGGTTAATATCGTCACCATGGTTTTTGGAAATATGGGCTGGAATTCGGGCACGGGTGTGGCGTTCACTCGCGATCCAGCCAATGGTGAAAAGAAGATGTATGGTGACTATTTGCTCAACGCTCAAGGTGAGGATGTGGTTGCGGGCATTCGCAATACTGAAATGATTACGAATTTAGCCAATGTTTTGCCAGAAGCGTACCAGCAATTTTTGGAGATCTGCGACAAGCTGGAGCTGCATTATAAAGAAATGCAGGACGTGGAGTTCACCATCGAGCAAGGAAAGTTGTGGATGCTCCAGACGCGAAGCGGAAAACGTACTGCAAAAGCCGCGGTCAAAATTGCTGTAGACATGGCAAACGAGGGGCTGATTTCAAAACAGGAGGCTATCCTGCGCGTCACCCCAGACAACGTGGATACCTTGCTTCATCCCCAGTTCGACGAAGCAGCCAAAAAATCAGCTGCAGTGGATGGACGCCTGTATGCCACGGGTGTGAATGCTTCACCTGGGGCTGCAGTAGGCCAGGTGTACTTCGATGCCGACACCGCTGAACACATGGCAAAAGAGAATAAACAGGATGTCATCATGGTACGGCCATTCACCAAGCCAGACGATGTGCATGGCATGCTAGCTTCCAAGGGCATCCTTACCAGTGAAGGTGGGGCTACCTCCCACGCCGCAGTGGTGGCGCGACAATTTGGCGTGCCATGTGTGGTTGGGGCTGCAATGGTCCGCATCAACCTGGATAAGCGCGAGATGGTGGTTAATGGGCAGGTCGTGCGCGAGGGTGAATGGATCTCTGTAGATGGCACGACTGGCGAGGTGTTCCTTGGGCATATCCCCACCACATCTCCCACCTTGGAGGAGCAGACCGATCTACTCACGCTTCTCCACTGGGCTGACGAGATATGCGCCACACCTGGCATCCGCTCCGCCCCTGATGGCTGGCCCACGACTGGCTTGCAAGTTTGGGCCAACGCCGATTATCCCAAGGATGCCCGCCGCGCCCGCTCATACGGTGCAGTCGGCATTGGGCTGTGCCGCACTGAGCATATGTTCTTTGAACCAGAACGCCTGCCGATTGTGCAGCGCATGATCCTCGCTGAAACCAGTGAGGCGCGCAAAGCTGCCCTGGACGAACTTCTGCCGTCCCAACGCACCGACTTCGAGGGTCTTTTTGAGGCCATGGATGGCTACCCGGTCATCATCCGCCTGATTGACCCCCCACTGCATGAATTTTTACCCTCGGAAGAAGATTTACTCGAAGAGGTCATCACCATGCGAGTTAAGGGTGAAAACAAGGGACTGGCAGAGAAAGAGAAATTGCTCGCCAGTGTCAAATCCATGCACGAAAGTAACCCCATGATGGGTCTGCGCGGTGTGCGCTTGAGCATCCAGATGCCAGAGATTGTCGAAATGCAAGTGCGTGCCATTTTCGAGGCAGCAGCCAACATGACTATCAAGGGAGTGGTAGTTAAACCGGAAGTGATGATCCCATTGACTGGAACGATCAATGAGCTGCGCTGGATCCAACCCCGCCTGGAGAAGATCGCCAAGGCTGTTATGGATGAGAAACAGGTCACCTTTTCCTATAAGTTCGGCACCATGATCGAAATCCCCCGTGCCGCGGTTACAGCTACTGAAATCGCCGAGTTAGCTGAGTTCTTCTCCTTTGGCACCAACGACTTAACCCAAATGACCTTTGGCTATAGCCGAGATGACGCCGAACGCAACTTCCTTGTGACTTATGTCGAACAGGGAATCTTGTCCAATAACCCCTTCCAGACCCTGGATCGAGGTGGAGTAGGACGATTGATGGATTTGGCTGTCAAAGACGGACGCCAGACCCGACCTGACTTAGAGGTGGGTATCTGCGGCGAACATGGCGGCGATCCAAGCTCTATTGAGTTTTGTCACACGATTGGCAATAACTATGTGAGCTGCTCTCCCTTCCGGGTGCCGATTGCTCGATTAGCAGCTGCCCATTCCGCACTGAAGCATAAAGGTGTGTCTATTGCCGAGGATAAGTAGGTAGCACCAATCCTCTTTCCTCCGAGCGAGAAAATCCTTTAAAGTTAATGGGATCGCGCTGGCAAACTGCCGCTTGCGCGATCCCATTATTTATTTAATGCGTTTCGTAGTCGCAGGAATGGAAACGGTTACCTTGTTGCCAGGATATCGCCCAACAAGCTCTCCCTCAGCAAGATGTACACGGTTTTGACCCCCTCAAACTGCCGGATGGTGGTCCAAATTTGAGCGCGCACACGCCCATCGTCACACCGATCACCTGAGCGAACATAGGTGCCATCCAGACGCACAGAAACCTCTTTGGAATTCTTATCATATTTTACACTCTCTACTTCGAGGTTGGAGAGATAAACCGGGTTGTATAACCTACCAAAATATTGGCGTTTGAAAAACAATCTCTCCAGAGCGGTACGCACATCCGCTTCGATATCACCTGTCCTCGCCAGACCGGTATTTGCTTTCACCAGGCTGTCACCGCAAGCCACTGGACCACCGTCGTTTAATAGAATGTAATAGACATAGATCGCGTCTTCGCCAGACGGCGTCGGAGGAGGAGAGGTCTCGGTAGGAGTTTCCGTTGGAGCTGGTGTCTCTGAAGGCAACGGTGTAACTGTAGGGGTAGATGTATGCGGAATCGCGGTTGCTGTCTCCGTAGGTGGAGGAACCGTTGCCGTGGGAGGTGGAGAAGTCAGTGTTGGTAGAGAGGGAGTTACAGAAGCTGTGGGCAAAGAGTCTGCAACCGGGGTTGGCGGCGCGGCGCAACCCGCAGCCAGTCCAAATGCGAAGATGATTGCCAATCTCCACACCGCCAAGCGCCAGGGTATGGTGGAAAAATCAGGAAGATTCATAAATAATCTACTATCCAGCCTATTTGTCATTCGATAGGCGATCTCCAAAGGGGATGCGATTCAGGAAGATATTTGTTTTCTTTACTCCCCGAAACTGCTTGATCGTGTTCCAGATCTGCGCCTTGACGCGGGAATTATCGCATGGGTCGCCTGAGGGTTTATAGGTACCACTGAGCCAAACTTCAATCAAGCCTCCTTTGTCTAAATCGACTTTCTCGACGCGCAGCCTGGAGG
>DATCYX010000384.1:0-7274 GCA_036526235.1 Anaerolineales bacterium
CCGATGAAAAGTGCCAGGAGTGGCAGAATCACAATCGCTGAAAGTTGTTCTGCCACGCGCGGCTCGTTAACCCTAGAAGAGACCATCAGGGCGAAATTCACGGATAAGACGGCTAGCAATGGTCCTGCCACGAATACTGCCAGCCACCACATCGGGTCCAACAATGCAGCCACAACACGGGATGACTGCACGATGATCCATGCGCCGAGCACATAGAGCAGAAAGCCCATCCATGTCGCTACCACAGCAGGGATAGCTGCGGCGAGGTTTTTACCCAAGAGCAACTCAGCGGTTGTGATGGGTGTAGCCAAGAGTGGCTCCAGGCTGCGTGTGGTTTTTTCCCCCACAATAGAATAGGCCGCGATATTGACCGGAATGATCAAGGGGATCATCATAAATAGCATCATGAACTGGTTGACTATGTAGACCTGAAAGCATTCACCAGCAGTAAGGCCTTGTGAGCACATGGATGTAAATTGGGGCGGCATATCGCTGCTTAGTTCCTGCGCGCCCGTTCCGCGCGTTGCGTAAAGCATCATCAACGGAATCGCTGTGAAGAGCAGCGGCATAAATACCAGGGTTGAGAGCACCAGGCGGTTTTTGAACACCTGGGCCCATTCCTTGAGGATGATGGTCTTAATTTTGTTCATTTGACAAGTTGTAGGTACACATCTTCCAAAGAGTGGCGCAGCTCGCCAACAAAGCGAATCTCTGCGCCAGCCTCTACCAGGTTACGAACGATTTCCGGATTTTGGTTCTCGGGATCGTCCAAGGTTGCCACCAGTTTATTGTCGACTGCCCTGGCTTCTTTGACGAAGGGCATCGATCGGAGCAATGCGAGATAGGTTTCTTCGACGTGACTGAGATGGAAAACTACTTTGCGCCCGAACAGCTGTGTGCGCAGGTTGGTGGGTGTATCCAGGGTTAATAATCGGGTTTTAAATACGCCAATTTTGTCACACAGACGATCGGCTTCGTCGAGGTTGTGCGTGCACATGAAGATCGTGCGGCCTTGTTTGCGCAGCTCTTCAATAAACTCGCGCACCAAGTGTGAGGCTTCAGGGTCGAGCCCGGCTGTGGGTTCATCCAGAAACAATATACGCGGTTCGTGGAGTATGGCACGGGCAATTGCCAATTTCTGCTTCATGCCTTTCGAGAATGTACCCACCTCATCCTGGCGTCTGTCCCACAGGCCTAGCATCCGCAGGTATTTCTCCACCTGGCCGCGCACATCCTTCACTTCATACAGATTTGCATAAATCTGAAGATTGTATTCGGCGCTCAGGCTGTCGTACAAACCAGGCGATTCGGTGAGAATACCTACCGTTTGGCGAATTTTCCGGTCGTCTTCTCCGATGGTGTAGCCGTTGACAATGGCGCCTCCGCTGGTTGGGGCGATCAGGCTGGTCAGCATGCGGATGGTGGTAGTCTTCCCTGCTCCATTGGGTCCAAGGAAGCCAAATACTTCTCCTTCACCTACTTCCAAATTGAGGCGCTCAACGGCAAGCGTGCCGTTAAATTCTTTGGTCAGATTGTGCGTTTGAATCATTCTATAAACCGTGTCCGGTCAATTTTTTCCGGTGTTTCAATTATATTATGGTCAATAACTTGTGGGGGCTCGGGTTGAAAAGCATCGACAGTGGAATCTTCCATGGGTTGCGGCTCTGGTTTTCGCAGTACAAATATGATAGTCAAGCTGATGAGACAGGCAACGGCGACAAGGAATTCAGCTATATATACTCCCCGCGTACTCGCGCTGAAGACTACCACGCTGTCTATTATGGCGTGCCAGCCCACGGCCAGGAAGAGCCATCCAATCTGCCCGCGAATAAAGGATTGCAAGATGAGCACGCTGAAGCAGATCTGGATAGGCAGTGTCATAGCCCGCTCCAGAGCTCCCAACAGGATAAGATACCAAGGCGCAGACCAGTAGGCAGCGACTGCATCCTTGGCGATGGCAAGTTGATTTTGAGGCACCATGGTGGACAGGTCTACGTTGCGTATAGCCATTTGATAGAAGAAGTTGGCAAATACAATAATACCCAGCAGAACCGCCTCGATCCCACCATGCCCCGCGCCCAGCCAGACTCCCTTGCGCCACGAGCGTGCATCTTTTACCCACCAGCGAAAAACGGCGTAGCGTGTAAGTTCTTCCCATAAGCCAGCGCTCAATCCCAAGATTGTCGAGTTGAAAACCAGCTTGGCGGAGTCGGGTGGGGCGGGGAGTATGCCTCTTTGAAATAGGACAGTCAGCCCGATATTGAAGGGGATATGACCCACTTGCGAAAGAACGAACCCAGCTCCACCGATCCACCAAAGTCGCCATCCCAATCTGAATTTACGCTCCAAGGCTATCCCCAAACCAAGGGGCAGAGCGATCATCAGAAAAGCAGATAGCGGGTATGCGAGGGTAGGAGGCATGGATGTGTAGTAACCTTTTCGTCCCCCCCACATGGGGCATTAGTACATCTATGAAATAGGGGTGAGGTCAAGATTATTATACCTGCCGATTTATTTATAAACTAAATAGACTCGCTGATCGTCGCAGGGCAATTGCATATGACCTGAGGGGCATGCGCAATCCCCCAAACACTCTCTTCAGTGGTGGGAAATCGTCCTAATGCGATTGCCCTACTGATCGTCGAGCTTATTACTCCTATCTTGGAGGATTCTGGTATAATTTTTGCTGGTACGACGACTTAATGGTATCTACTTTTAACGCCGGGGTTTCCCCGGTGTTCTTATGTGGGAGAAAATATGGAGAAGAACGAGTATCTCGATTTGTATTACCAGATGGTGCTGATCCGCATCGTCGAGGAACAAGCTGCCCAACTCTACCAGCAGGGAAAAATCGGGGGCTTTTTACACCTATATATCGGTCAGGAGGCTGTCAGCACAGGCCTGATTTCCGTGCGCCAGCCACAAGATCGAGTTATTACGGCTTACCGCGATCACGGTGTGGCGATTAATTGCGGCATTTCAGCCAAGGAAGTCATGGCAGAACTGCTAGGCAAAGCCACCGGCATCTCGAAAGGTAAGGGCGGCTCTATGCATATGGCCGATGTCAAGAAAAATTTCTGGGGTGGTCATGCGATCGTGGGAGCTCATCTCCCCCTGGCAGCAGGGTTGGCTTTAGGCGATCAATATCAGGGTAATGATGGCGTGACTATCTGTATGTTTGGCGACGGTGCCACAAACATCGGTTACTTCCACGAAGCGCTCAACCTTTCAAAAGTTTGGAATCTGCCTGTGCTGTGGGTGTGCGAGAATAACCAGTATGGCATGGGCACCGCGGTAGAGCGCGCTTCAGCTGTATCTGAAATCCGACAGAAGGCAGAAGGATACGCCATGGCGAATGGTCGCGTAGATGGGATGGATATTATGGCGGTTCGCGAAGCATCCCGTCAGGCACTTGAGCAGGTGCGCAGCGGTCAGGGACCTTACTTCCTAGAGGTGATCACCTACCGGTACCGAGGTCACTCGATGGGCGATCCGGAGCGATACCGCCAGTCCGATGAGATCAGAAAGTGGCAGGAAAATGATCCGATTGGTATATATCGCGGCTATCTCACGGGTCAGAAAATTGCTTCTGAAGAAGAGCTGGATCAAATCGACTCGCAGGTAGGAGACGAGGTCCAGCAGGCCGTTCAATTCGCTGAGGCAAGCCCTGAACCGGCTCCCGAAGCGTTGTTTGAGCATGTTTATGTAGAAGGATAGGAATAGGGGATAATGTCAAAAATCACCATGCGAGAAGCCATCTCCAAAGCACTTTGGGAGGAGATGGAGCGAGATTCAAAAGTGTTTATCTTGGGTGAAGAAGTGGGGGTTTGGGGTGGCACTTACGCTGTAACCAAGGGTTTCGTTGACCACTTTGGGCCTGACAGGGTGCGCGATACCCCAATCGCTGAGGCGGCAATTGTCGGCGCAGCCATCGGGGCTGCTCTGACTGGATTACGACCGGTGGCTGAGCTCATGACGATTAATTTTGCTTTTTCCGCTATGGATCATATCGTTAATGAGGCGGCTAAGCTGCATTACATGTTCGGCGGGCAATTGGTGTTGCCGGTGGTTATCCGAACGGTTAGCGGCGGTGGGCGACAATTGGGAGCTACCCATTCTCAAACTCCGGACGCAATTTTTGCCCACTTTCCCGGATTGAAGGTGGTCGCCCCTGGAACACCCGAGGACGCCAAAGGACTGCTAAAGTCTGCCATCCAAAGTGATGACCCTGTCTTATTCATTGAGCATGCCACGCTATACCAGGTTCGGGGCGAGGTGCCGGATGGCGATTACACGATCCCCATTGGGAAGTCAAAAATTCAGCGACCTGGCCGAGATGTGACCATCGTTACCTACAGCAAGATGCTTGAAATCTCGACCAAGGCAGCTGAGCAGCTTTCCCAAGAAGGCATCGAAGTTGAGATCGTCGACCTGCGCTCTCTGCGACCATTGGATATGGAGCCAGTGCTCGAGTCATTCAAGAAGACCAATCGTGCCGTGATTGTGGAAGAAGGCTGGCGATCTTATGGGGTGGGTTCTGAAGTGGCTGCCCGTATTTATGAGCAAGCTTTCGATTATGTCGATGCCCCTATCCAACGGGTTGCCCAAGAAGAAGTGCCCTTGCCATATAACCGTAATTTGGAACAACTGGCTTTGCCTCAGGTGGAAGATGTAGTTCGTGCGGTGAAGGAGGTACTCTGATGGCAGAAACCGTCACGATGCCGAAACTAGGTTTTGATATGGCTGAAGGCACCCTGATACGATGGGTGATTGCTGAAGGTGAGGCGGTGAATAAAGGGGCGATCCTGGCGGAGATTGAGACCGATAAGGCGACTGTGGAGGTTGAGTCAGTGTATGATGGCATCCTGGCCAGACACCTTGTCGCCGAAGGCGATATTGTACCGGTAAATACACCCATTGCAATTGTCGCTGCCCCCGGAGAGAAAGTTGAAAAACAGCCTCAATTGGTAACCGACCAAGCTGCTCCGACCCCAAAATCGGCAGCGGAAGCCGAACCTATCAGCGCTCCTTCCCAGGCGCCCAGCGAACCAACCGTGGTCGAAGGACAGCTCCCCGAAGGTGTGAAGGCTTCACCCCTGGCACGCCGCATGGCGGAAGAGCGGGGTATCCCTTTGAGATCCATCTCAGGTAGCGGTCCTGGCGGGAGGATCACGAAGAAAGATGTGGAGGCCTACAAAGCTGTGCAAGCCGCACCAACCCAACCTCAAGTAGCCTTTCAAGCCGGCTTACCCTCGATTCCTTCAACCACCATTCCGTTGAAGCGCTTGCGAGCCATCATTGGGCGGCGTATGACAGAAGCCAAACAAAGCGTTCCGCATTTTTACGTGACACATGAATACGATATGGCAGCTTTACTGGCATTACGCCAGCAGGTCAACCTGACTCTGCCTGACGAAGAGAAAACCTCTGTAAACGACTTCATTCTTAAAGCTTCTGCGCTTACCCTTAGGGAATTTCCCAATCTGAATGCTTCGCTGGACGATAACAATAACCAGATCATCCAACATGGGGCAGTAAATATCGGTGTGGCGGTTGCCGTCGAAGGCGGTTTGCTGACCGTGGTTTGCCGGGATGCTGATCGCAAACCAATCCGGCAGATATCTGCCGAAGTGCGTCAGATGGTGCAGCGTGCCCGAGAAGGCAAGGTGCGCCCAGATGATATCGAAGGGTCTACATTCTCGGTTAGCAATATGGGAATGTATGACGTGGAGCACTTTATCGCCATCATCAATCCCCCTGAAGCAGCCATCTTGGCCGTAGGATCGGCGCGTGAGGTGCCGGTGGTGAAAGATGGGGAAGTTGTGCCCGGATTGCGCATGAAAGCAACTCTCTCGGTGGATCATCGCGTCAGCGATGGAGCTGAAGGTGCTCGCTTCATGCAGACCTTGGCAAGGTATATCGAAGAGCCCATCCGGTTATTACTTTAGAAAAGAGCAACTCCCTACAAAAACTTGTAGGGAGTTGTTTCTTGTATAGCTTCATTCATTGTAGCACTTACTTGAATGCGTACACGACTGATTCCTCATCGCGGTATACCTCTTCCAGACCGGGGTCCTCTTCGGCTCTGCGGATGAAGTCTTTATGGTTTAAATCGCTCACCACGAAATTGGCGCCAAAGCGATCGTAAATAAATTGGGAAGGTCGTTCGACATCTCCTTCGGTGATCTTTTCCCAGAGATCATACAAATCGGCGTTGTACAATTGCATATAGGTGGGATCTAGGCCGATCAAATAGGTATTGTGCGTGTTATGGTAGAAGAGACGAGGAAAATCATCCCAATCTGTCTGAAATACACGCGAGCCAGATGGTGTGTTGGCTTTCAACCATTCGGATGCCCCAGAAAAAAGTGTGTATGGTTTAGAAGATTTTACGCTCTTTTGCGCGTCGCGCACGGTCAGCCATATCCCAGGGATTAGTAAGGCGACCAGTACAACGACTGCGGTCACCTGGCGCCAGCGTAATCCTAAAATGGAATATTTCAGAAAGCGGAGGCTTGGATCGGATACATTAATGTCATCCTGGTTGGTGTCTTGGGGTTGCAAGAGGGGACTCCAAGCAAATGCTGCGAATATCAAGGCGAATGGAGGGAAATATTCAATAAATCGCCGCGATTGAAGGAGCAATAAACCAAAAAGGAGGGCGATGAAGAGGCTCGTTGCAGTGCGTGTTTCCATGCGTCGTTCTCGCAAGCCCAAAGCAAGCACCCCGGAAAAGAAAGCGACCAGTGTCAGTGGGGAATTCTCCAGCAACTGGCTGGTTTGATAGGGATACCATTCGTTGCCGACATCTAAGGCAGTCGTCTCCGTGATTTTGGGTGCGAGGTGACGAATGGCGAATATGATGTCGTTTGGAAAATATGGATTAAGAACCAACCCCAGGGTTACCCCTACTCCACAATAGATCAGGGGGCGCAGCTCCAAGCGGCGTTCGATGAGTAGGATCGAAGCGACGTAAATGGTGGTTAGTGTTAATAAAAGGGGAAATGCATCGTATAGCCAGACGTACACGAATCCCAGGGGAATCAAACGAACGTATTTTTTCGTCAGCATCCAGTGTAAAGCGACCGCCATGACAGCCAAGGTGAGTGATTGTCTCCTTACCAGGCTCATGCGAAAAATAAAAGCCTCCGAAATTGCTAGCAATCCCAGCGCCCACAGCGCGCTATAGGGGACACGCTGCACTCGCAGCAACCACCAAATGCACAGAAAAGCTATGGCAGGGAAGAGCACAGCAGCTAATTTGGCTCCTTCTC
>DATCYX010000385.1:0-2024 GCA_036526235.1 Anaerolineales bacterium
CACGCACGTGACCATCCAAGAGGGTTCTGATCCTCCCGAGACTTATCACCTGGTAGGTGCCAAAGAGGCTGATCCGCGCAACGGTCGCATCTCAAACGAATCCCCCATTGGTAGGGCTCTCCTGGGGCATCGTGCTGGCGACGAAGTAGTCGTAGAAACGCCAAATGGTAAAATTCACTTGCGCATTATAACAATCGAATAAAAACATTGGGTTTTACGGGTGCGTAGCGCCCGTAAAACCCAATGTCAAATGTGCATAAAGGGTTCAGCGAGATATTATACCTACCGCTGAACCTGATGTTTTAACCTTCTTTAGGCCAGACCGCTAACTCCAGCAATAATCGGTCAAAGAAGCTGCTATCAGGCACAGCGCCTTCACCATATCCCATATCTACAACGCGGGCCACTAGTATCAATGTCTCGGTTTCCAGCACCGTTTCGATCCCTGGCTCAGCCAAAATTGGTTCGCCTTTGGCTGACAGGCGCTGGCGGGTGGGTTCATCTAAAAAGGCATTGGCGCTCATCAGCACCTTGGTAACCGTCTGGATATCATTCTTATCGAACAACCAAACCTCGAAGGTGGTTACCTTCTTCGGCTCACCCACACCGATGGTCTCTGAGATACCAACACCACACTCGCCCATAAAATCTCCAGCGGGCGAATCGATGGCAAAGGATTCATCGAAGAGATCATCCCCGAACTTATAAGATGACATAAACTGCACGATGGGCGTCTCGCCACCCTCAGCTGAATAATCAGTCCACTCGGCTTGCTGGGCGGCTTCCTGCGCCTGCATAGCAGGTGTGACGGGGACGCTTTCGCCCATTCTCGGACGCCAGATGAATAGATAAAAAGCCCCACCAGCAATCACGACAAATATCAAGAATAGGACGACTGCCGCCATTCTGAGGATATTGCTGCCTTGTTTCTCTTCTTCAGGCTGTGCAGCCTCGCCCTCTGGTGGAATTGCAGGCTCAACCCCGCCTTGAACCGTCGCACTGAAAGCCAGGATGGTCTCGAAATTCTGCGCGCCCGGGGATTCCATCACGGCACCCATCACCTCAGCTGCATTGGGTCCCAGGTCCGCGTAGCGCTTTTTTGCCAGCTCTGCATCGCGATTTTGGGCATATGAATCGATAGACATGCGCAGGTATTCTTGCTGCAGGTCGGCGCGTAAGTGCTCAACTGCGGCATCCGTCCACTCCACCGGGTTGATCACCCAGCCGTACAAGATACCCAAGGCAATGCCCACAACCAAGCCAGCAATGCCCAAGACGAGAGGCTTTTTGATCTGCTCACGAATGGCGTCCATATCTCTCTCCAAATACCATGATTCCGGGTTCGTTGTCTCTAATTCTAGACGAAACCCTTGATTTATGCAACGTTCTGCGAATAATGTTTAGCACACATATTCTATCATGAGCTTTCATAAGTGGAGAAGCTCATCCGGTTTGTTGCAAGTCTTATGCCGACTCAACCAACTCGTCTGCAGAAATCTGGTCTAACGGGTATTGCTCGGCGCAGTTCAGGCACTGGGCATTACGCCGATCGGCGACTACTAACAAACCCTGGCAATTTGGGCATGGAGCAGGTAAGGGTCGCTTCCAAGAAGTGAAGTCGCAATTCGGGTAATTGGCACACCCATAGAATACGCGACCCTTGCGAGTCTTTCGCTCTACAATCTCGCCTCCATCCTGTGGGCATTGCACCCCAATCTTCTCCAGCCATGGCTCGGTATAACGGCAATCCGGAAAATTACTGCAGCTGATGAACTTGCCATAGCGCCCGTAGCGAATCACCAAGGCGTGCCCGGATTCTGGACAGTCCCTTCCAACTGGCTCCAGTTCCTTCTTCATCTCTGGAATGCGGGCATCGGCGTCAGCCACCTGCCGGGAGAATGGCGTGTAAAACTGCTTAATCGGATCCACCCAGGGTTGCACTCCGGAGGCTATGCGATCCAGATCCTCCTCCATGCGCGCCGTAAACCCTACATCGACAATATTAGGGAAGTATTCAGTGATCA
>DATCYX010000386.1:0-3657 GCA_036526235.1 Anaerolineales bacterium
CCCGAGGAGGGCAGGATAGTCAGTCCTTCTCGGCGAGGCATATTAAAAACGACGCCGGCATCCCGCCCTTGGTGGAGGATGCTCTTACGACCCATGCCAGCGGCTAATGCCTCGGCGGCACTAAGCCCGCAAGCGAGCATAAACGGTCTCGAGCGGTAATAGACGGCTGCTGCGTCGTGAGGGTGAGATAGCGCCTGTGCGAGCAAAATTTGAGCCAGCTCGTGACCACCGGATGAAAACTGGTATTTGACTTTGCCTTGAGGAGCTAGCTGATTCACTTCCAGCTGGTCAAGCTCGCGAGAAAGCAGCACCAAGCGTGTAATTTTTTGCCAGTTGGGTTGGGATAAGTTCATGACATAGCAAGTCCTTCATTTACCTGCTTACCAATACAAATCTTAATGAGCCGTAAGTGGATATATATAGGTGAAATTATTTGAGTATTATACTGGATTATGTTTTCTCGGGCTTTGGCTTGGCTTACAAACAGGGGATTTCAAAAGGACAGCTCAGATCTAATGTAAAGTATGGGCTGTGGTGCTATACTTACAACCCGATGAATCCGACTTTTTCAAATGATCTACCCATTCGGCGCATCATCCAAACTTGGTGGCCGTTGGCTGCCAGTTGGCTGATGATGAGCTTGGAAGGTCCAGCGCTGAGCGCAGTTGTGGCGCGGCTTTCGCAGCCCGAGATCAATTTGGCGGCATACGGTGGGGTGGTCTTCCCCCTGGCATTGATCATTGAGGCGCCTATCATCATGATGCTGGCGGCTTCAACTGCTCTGAGCAAAGATTGGGATTCGTATTGGCGTTTGCGCCGGTATATGATGTTTGCCGGCCTCTCATTGACAGTTTTGCATCTTTTAGTAGCCTTTACACCTCTTTATTATGTCGTCGTCAGGGATCTGATCGGTGTGCCAAGTGAGATCCTAGAACCAGCCCGTATTGGATTGATGATTATGACCCCTTGGACATTCTCGATTGCTTATCGGCGTTTTAACCAGGGTGTTTTAATCCGCTTTGGTCGCTCCCAGGCAGTTGGGATGGGTACAGTTGTGCGATTGAGCACCAATATCGGCGTATTGATAGTTGGTTTTGCTTTAAAAACTGTTCCTGGTATCGTGGTTGGAGCATGCGCTGCAAGCGCGGGCGTGATTAGCGAGGCTGCCTATGCTGGTATTGCGGTGCGACCGGTGATAAGAGGATCGTTGAAGCTGGCACCCCCTGTAGCGCAAGCGCTTGACCTGCGCAACTTTCTTGATTTTTATATCCCCCTGGCGATGACGTCGCTCCTGCTCCTGGTCGCCCAGCCTATGGGTAGTGCTGCTATTAGTCGCCTGCCAATGGCATTGAACTCGCTGGCGATTTGGCCGGTGGTTTCGGGCTTGATATTTATTTTCCGCAGCTTTGGTATTGCCTATAATGAAGTGGTGGTGGCTTTGTTGGACGAACCTCGCTCGTATACCAACCTGCGTCGCTTTACGCATTGGATGGCGGCAATTTTGAGCCTGTTGTTTCTGGCTGTGGCTGCGACACCACTGGCACATTTCTGGTTCGAGAGTATCTCTGCCCTGCCCTCTGAACTGGTGGCATTAGGACAGCAAAGCTTATGGTTTGCTCTTCCCCTGCCCGCCCTTGCGGTATGGCAGAGCTGGTTGCAGGGCGCCATATTGCACGGAAAGCATACCGGGGCTATCTCTGAAGCGGTGATCATCTATATGTCATCCATGGCAGTTTTACTCTTCGCGAGCGTTGCCTGGGGGCAGATGGTAGGCATAAACGCAGCCTTGTTGGCAATGGGGGTCAGCATGGCTCTGCAGACTGCATGGCTTTGGTGGCGAAGCCGGTCTATGTTGCGAGACGTGGCTAACCGCGACGCCGCAATGGCGGCTCAAGCGTAGATATATTGAAAAAGTCTTTAATAGTTTGTTGAAGTATGAAGGCAGTACCGCTTCTCATTTGGTTTCAAGATATAATCTCGCCATGACTGAAATTAGCCTTGATTCTGAGCGCCAAAAGCAGGCGAAAATTTATGCCCGCATCCAACGCCGCCTGATGCTGGTGGACCTGGCCTTGGGGACTGTGTACCTCATCGCCTGGCTGGTTTTTGGCTGGTCGGCAGCGCTTAAAGGTATTTTGTCCCAGTGGACTGCAAACGAGTGGTACTTGGTCGCTGCTTACGGACTGGTTTTTGGCGCGGGCATTTATATGCTCGGCTTGCCCCTCTCGTATTACAGTGGCTTTATCCTGCCACACCGTTTTGAACTTTCCAACCAGACCCTTATCGGTTGGATTAGCGATCATGTGAAATCCTTGTTAATCGGTGGGTTGTTGGGCGGTTTTCTGTTGGAAGTTGTCTACGCCATACTGAGAGCAACACCAGATCTATGGTGGTTGTGGGTAGCCGGATTCCTGCTGGTGTTTAACGTTCTACTGGCTAATCTGGCACCGGTGCTGCTGTTCCCGATCTTTTATAAATTTGTCCCCCTGGGAGATGAGCACGTTGATCTGGCTGAGCGACTGGTTCGCCTGGCTGAGCGAGCAGGTGCGCGCGTGCAGGGTGTGTTCAAGTTTGATATGAGCCGTAGGACGAAAGCCGCCAATGCCGCCCTTGCAGGGTTGGGTAATACACGGCGGATCATCCTGGGCGATACATTGATCAGTGAGTTCAACCCAGATGAGATCGAGACTGTGCTGGCCCATGAGCTAGGCCACCATGTCAATAAAGATATCCCGATAGGTATCATCATCGAAAGTTTAATGACACTTATCGGCTTGTTCCTGGCTTCATTGGGACTGAAGTGGGGGGTTGTGATATTTGGATTCAGTAGCACGGCGGACATCGCCGCCTTGCCGGTCTTGGCGCTGGTGATGGGTGCCTATGGGCTGATCACCATGCCTCTAGGCAATGCCTATTCGCGCTGGCGGGAGCGGCGGGCAGATGAATATGCTCTACAAGCTACTTCAAACGGCGAAGCCTATGCATCGGCGTTAACCCGCCTAGCGAACCAGAACCTGGCGGATGCCGATCCAGAACCCTGGGTAGAGTTCCTGCTGTACTCTCACCCTGCCTTGAGCAAGCGCATCGCGATGGCTAATGCAACTGCCCCGGTTGCTATTGAAAATAGTGAATGATAATGTATACTAACCTCAGAAGGATATGAAAGTAAATTTCTATGCAACTCTGCGCCAAATAGTGGGCACCAAGATCGTGGAGGTCGATGTGCCCGAGGGAATTACGATCCGGGAGCTGCTCCTAGAAGTTACTCGCCGACATCCAGCCTTGTCTCGAGAGATGTTCGATAAGAGCGGTAACTTGCACGCGCATATCCATGTATTCATCAACGGTCGGGAATATTCGTTCATTGAAGGTAATCTGGAGGCTCGAGTGAAACTGTCGGATACCATCAGTGTGTTCCCTGCGGTGGGAGGAGGCTAACCGTAGACTCGAGTTGTACTGAAGTTCACTGGGGATGTGCGCATGCTGATGGGTGTCGACAGGAAAGAATTTATCTTCGAGGGGAACAAGCTTGGCGAGTTATTAGAGGCAGTCTTTGCTGAATACGACCTGCGCGATTTAATCCTGGATGAAGAAGGCAGCATCAGACCCTGGGCTATAGAATAGCTGTAAATGGTCGCTTTTCTTATACAATTGGGG
>DATCYX010000387.1:0-17799 GCA_036526235.1 Anaerolineales bacterium
AATGGCCGATACTCTCCCTGTCCTAAGATCTGAGAGTATTTGGTGATCGCCGCCGTCAGCGTGGTCTTGCCGTGATCGATGTGCCCAATCGTCCCTACGTTCATGTGCGGCTTCGTGCGCTCAAATTTCTGCTTGGACATAATTGCGCTCCTTCTGCAATGATGAAAGTAATCTAGTTATGGCGTTGTCAAGCGCCAATAATTGCCCGAGCCACATTCTCGGTAACGCGGGCATAATGATCAAATTCCATAGAAAAAACACCACGACCTTGTGTCGCAGAGCGTAGATCGGTGGCGTAACCAAACATCTCCGCCAGTGGAACCATGGCGCGTACTGCCTGGGCATTGCCAGGGCGCACCTCAATGCCCAGGATTTCACCTCGGCGAGCGTTCAACTGGCCAATAACGTCTCCCAGAAATTCCTCAGAGACGACCACTTCTACTTTCATGATCGGTTCCTGTAATACAGGAGCTCCCCTCTGGATTCCCTCTTTGAACGCCAACGACCCGGCCATCTTGAAAGACATCTCATTCGAGTCAACTTCATGATATGAACCATCATACAAGCGGATCATCACATCAGTCACCGGGTAGCCAGCGACTACGCCACCTTCAGCAGCTTCGCGGATGCCCTTCTCGATACTTGAGATGTATTCCTTCGGGATCACACCGCCAATGATATCGTTCTTGAAAGAGACACCGCTCCCTGATTCACCGGGTTGGATCTCGAGAATCACATGCCCGTATTGACCTCTCCCACCGGTTTGTTTGACATAGCGGCACTCTGCTCGCCCTACCGGAAGGGTGATGGTCTCGCGGTAAGATACCTGTGGGCGACCGACCCGTGCCTGTACGCGAAACTCACGCAGCATCCTGTCAACCAGCACTTCCAAGTGCAACTCGCCCATGCCTGCAATAATCGTCTGGCCCGTTTCTTCATCGCCGCGCACCCGAAAAGTAGGATCCTCTTCGGAAAGCTTACGCAGGGCTTCTGACATTTTATCCTGGTCGGCAGTGGTTTTTGGCTCAATTGCCACCGAAATCACTGGCTCTGGAAAAGAAATATTTTCCAGCAAGATCGGGCTGGACATATCGCACAAAGTATCGCCGGTGAATGAATTCTTCAAGCCCAATATTGCGCCGATATCGCCCGCCAACACTTCGTTGATATCTTCCCGTCGATCAGCGTACATACGGATGAGCCGACCAATGCGCTCACGTTGATCCTTGGTGGAATTCAAAACGGTTGAACCCTGACTGAGCTTGCCAGAGTAAACACGCAGATAGGCCAATCGACCCACATAGGGATCTGTCACAATTTTAAAGACCAATGCGCTCAGCGGAGCGTCGTCTTTGGGTGGCCGTTCATGCGTTTCCTCTGTGCGAGGATGCATGCCTGTTACCGCAGGCACGTCTGCCGGTGAGGGCAGGTAATCTACCACCGCATCTAGGAGAGGTTGGACACCTTTGTTGCGCAACGAACTCCCGCAAAATACCGGTGTGGCAACACCGGCGATCACCGCTCTACGCAAAGCTAGTTTGAGCTCATCTTCACTGATATCGAGACCTTCCAGATATTTCATGGTGAGTTCATCGTCAGTCTCGGCGACCTGCTCAATGAGGCGCGCACGCATTTCTTCAGCTTGGGGACGCAAATCGACAGGAATTTCAGATTGCTGCGGCTCCTTGCCCAGGTTATCTTCCCAGATTAATGCCTGCATGGTTATCAGGTCCACTGCGCCCCGAAAAGCAGATTCGACGCCAATCGGCAACTGCACCGCAATAGGATTAGCGCCCAAACGCTCTCGGACCATCTTAATCGTGCGCTCGTAAGATGCGCCCACGCGGTCCATTTTATTTACGAAGCAAATTCGTGGCACGCGGTAGCGATCAGCCTGGCGCCACACTGTCTCGCTTTGCGGCTCGACCCCCTGAACGGCATCGAAGATGACAATGCCTCCGTCCAAGACACGCAGAGAACGCTGCACTTCGGCGGTGAAGTCAATATGACCAGGGGTATCAATAATATTTATTTGATAACCCTTCCACTCTGCCGTGACTGCAGCCGAGACAATAGTGATACCACGCTCGCGCTCTTGCTCCATCCAATCGGTAACGGTGGTGCCATCATCCACTGAGCCAATGCGATGTGTCTTGCCTGTATAGAACAAGACGCGCTCAGTCGTGGTGGTCTTGCCCGCATCGATATGAGCAATGATCCCAATATTTCGGTATCGTTCCAACTGAAGCTTTCGTGCCATAGTTACTATAATTACAATCAGTCATCAAGATTCAGCGGTCATTCATCAGATGAGGCTGACCGCTGAAAGTAAAATACTATAAACGATAATGCGAAAAGGCGCGATTGGCTTCCGCCATTTTATGGGTCTCTTCGCGTTTACGGATAGCCGAACCAGTGTTATTGGCGGCGTCGATCAGCTCAGCGGCTAACTTTTCAGAGAAAGTCTTGCCCGAGCGATCCCTTGCAGCTGCGATAATCCAGCGTGAAGCTAAAGCAAAACGTCGCTGCGGAGATACCTCCATCGGCACCTGGTAGGTCGCCCCACCAACTCGGCGCGGCTTGACTTCCATTACCGGAGATACATTTTTAAAAGCCTGGTCAAATACCTCCAACGGGCTACGTTTGGTTCGCTCCTGGATGGTGTCCATGGCATTGTAGATCAAAGTTGCAGCAACGCTTTTCTTACCACTCCGCATCACGCGGTTAATGAAGGACTGGACATTAACGCTGTTATAGCGCACGTCAGGAGTAATATCAAATTTTTCGGGCTTGTAACGTCGAGACATAATATCACTACCTATCCTTACTTTGTCTTGGGTCGCTTGGAACCATACTTCGAGCGCCCTTGCTGGCGATCATTCACACCGCCAGTATCCAGGGTGCCGCGCACAATGTGATAACGCACGCCGGGCAGATCCTTCACACGACCACCGCGTACCAGGACAACTGAGTGTTCCTGGAGCGTATGACCTTCGCCTGGGATATAGGCGGTTACTTCGATACCATTTGTCAGGCGCACGCGTGCAATCTTGCGCAAGGCAGAGTTTGGTTTTTTCGGCGTCATAGTACGTACCACAGTACACACACCGCGCTTCTGTGGCGCGCCCTTTTCCTGGCGAAGGCGACGTTGCTTCATTGAATTAAATGTATACAACAAAGCAGGAGCCTTGCTCTTAACCTTCTTTGACTTGCGGCCTTTGCGTACTAATTGATTTGTTGTAGGCACCTTTGCCTCCGAAAAGTTTCCAACTAAACAACTTCTATCCATTCAGAGAGGCCATCCGCTTGCTTGATGGCCTCTCTGAAATTCACTCGTAAACATGCCAGGCGGGGATAATTGCCGCCTGCCTTATCCATGGGCAACGAACAACCATTCTACCATGCGGGATAGTGAGCGTCAAGGCCATTATTCGATTATCTAAAAATCCTCACCCAGCCCCAGCAAGCCAGTAGAAAGCCTTGGCGGCTTGCTTCGCTCCTCATCCTTACCGAATTTAATCACCTCTCCGGCTTCGGTCACCGCTTCTACCGCCAGCCCCAGACTCTGCAGTTCTTTAACCAGAACTCGGAATGCGGCCGGTATGCTGGGTTCTTCAATAGGCTCACCCTTCACGATAGCTTCATAAGTCTTCACACGACCTTGAACATCGTCGGATTTAACGGTGAGCATCTCCTGAAGCGTATACGCAGCGCCATAGGCTTCAAGCGCCCAAACCTCCATCTCACCAAATCGCTGCCCGCCGAACTGCGCCTTGCCACCTAGAGGCTGTTGAGATACCAAGCTGTATGGACCAGTGGAGCGAGCATGGACTTTGTCTTCCACCAGGTGATGCAGCTTGAGCATTGTCATCACACCCACCGTTACCGGTTGGTGGTACGCCTCGCCGGTTTTTCCATCGCGTAGAATTTGCTTGCCTAGGACAGGCGAGGGGATGCGGTCTCGCAATGTTACTTCCTCTGCTTTGCTGCGAAGCTGATCATCGGCGATTTTCTTGGTGTTCTCACCCCTCCCTTTGAGCCAGAGGCGCAGGCAGGCATTGACGGCATTCTCGTCTAGACCAGGTTTCGGGTTGACATCTTCCTGGCTTTCCACGGCCCCAAAATATAGGATCTGGTCAGGGTCAAAACCGTTATCGCGCAGCCATTCGCGAAGGACAGAGCGGCGAGCATATTTGGCATCAGAGATCAATTGATATACATCATAGCCGCGCTCGCCAAGCCATTGTTCAAGGTACAACCTGCGCACCTCGTCGTCATCCATGATCGTGATCGGATCATACTCTTGCTGGTTCAACCACTCCCATGCTACCTCGCCAGTCTCCTTCCACGACTGATTGATCATCCAGGCGCGAGCCAACTCCGCTTCAATCTCATCTTCACGAGCGCCATCGAAGACAGGCGAGATGGCCCGGAAACCAAGGCGGCTTGCAGCCCACCCCAGATGAGTCTCCAACACCTGCCCGATATTCATACGCCCGGGCACACCAAGCGGATTCAAGATAATATCTACAGGGGTACCATCCTCGAGGAATGGCATATCTTCTGCCGGCACGACCTTGGACACTACGCCTTTGTTACCGTGGCGTCCTGCCATTTTATCCCCAGCGGTAATCTTGCGCCGCTGCGCAACGGAGACACGCACCATCATATCCACACCTGGGGATAGATCGGTGTTGTCCTCGCGGGTGAAGACCTTCACATCCACTACCTTACCGCGCTCGCCGTGCGGCATTCGTAACGAAGTATCTTTTACGTCGCGGGACTTTTCGCCGAAGATGGCACGCAGCAGGCGCTCTTCTGGGGTAAGTTCCTTCTCACCCTTGGGTGAGATCTTGCCCACTAAAATGTCATTCGGGCCGACCTCCGCCCCAATGCGGATAATGCCTTGATCGTCAAGGTCTTTGATGGCCTCTTCGCCGACATTGGGAATATCGCGGGTGATCTCTTCTGGACCTAGGCGCGTGTCCCGTGATTCGACCTCGTACTTCTCGATGTGAATGGAGGTGAAAGCGTCATCCTGTACCAAGCGCTCCGAGATCAGGATGGCGTCCTCGAAGTTCCCGCCTTCCCAGGAGAGGAAAGCCACCATCACGTTCTGTCCCAACGCGAGCTCACCGCTCTCAGTGGAGGATGAGTCAGCGATGACATCGTTGCGCTGCACAATCTGGCCTTTGACCACCGCCGGACGTTGATCTATGCATGTGCTCTGGTTCGATCGCTGGTATTTGCGCAGAGTATAAGTGCGCAGCTTACCATCGTCGGAGCGGATAACGATAGAGCGTCCAGTTACCGAGACGACCTCACCGTCCTCCTCAGCGATGACCACCTGCCCAGAGTCTCGAGCAGCGTCGTATTCCATGCCGGTGGAAACCTGAGGCACATCTGGGCGCAACAGAGGCACCGCTTGCGCCTGCATGTTCGAACCCATGAGAGCGCGATTGGCGTCGTCATGCTCCAAGAATGGGATCAGCGCAGCGCTAATGCCGACGATCTGGTGCGGGGCAACATCCATATAATCGATGTTGGTCGACTCTGAAAAGATGAAAGTCGAGTGGAAACGAGAAGACACCCGCCGCCGGACAAACTCCTTGTTCTCATTCAGGGGAGCGTTCGCTTGGGCGATTACATAGCGATCTTCTACATCGGCAGACAGATACACCACTTCATTGGTCACAA
The DNA here is from genome assembly GCA_036526235.1 of Anaerolineales bacterium. Lineage (GTDB taxonomy): Bacteria > Chloroflexota > Anaerolineae > Anaerolineales > UBA4823 > DATCYX01. The sequence continues at coordinate 5,698 of DATCYX010000387.1, forward strand.
ACGGTACGATAGCGATTTCAGGTAGATCCAACTTGGCAACAGACTTGGCTATCTTTGGGGTTATACGGTCGCCTGATTTCGCAATTACAGTGCCCTTCTTTGGGTGTATCAAGTCTTCGCGCAGAAAACGCCCTTCAATTTTTGGATCATTGGAAGCCAGCGTCCGGCGCACCCGCCTGTAAGGTGTCTCAATAAACCCATACTCATTGACCCGAGCGAATGACGCCAGGCGGCCAATCAAACCAATGTTGGGGCCTTCTGGGGTTTCAATCGGGCAGATACGACCATAGTGGGAGTGGTGTACGTCTCGCACATCAAAGCCAGCTCGCTCGCGTCGCAAACCGCCGGGACCTAAAGCCGACAGGGTACGTTTATGGCGCAGCTCTGCCAGCGGGTTGGTCTGATCCATGAATTGGGATAGCTGGCTGGAGCCGAAGAATTCGCGCAGAGCCGCGACTACCGGACGGATATTGATGAGTGTTATCGGCGACAGTTGATCCTGGTCGCGAATGGACATGCGTTCTTTGATCACCCGTTCCATTCGGCGTAATCCAATGCGCAGCTTGTTCTGGATCAGTTCGCCCACCGTTTTGGCGCGGCGATTGCCCAGATGGTCGATATCGTCCGGCGACTCCATGATGTTATTGATCATGATCATTCGCCGCACCAGTCGCACGATATCCCACTTCGATATCATGCGGTGGGTAATGGGCACGTGCTCATGCAGTTCCAGCTTCTGGTTCAGCTTATAGCGACCGACACGCTCCAGATCATAATGACGCTGGTCGAACAACTGCTCTTCCAGAAATTCGCGGGCGTTATCTAAAGTCGCCGGGTCACCAGGACGCATGCGCTTGAAGAACTCGAGCAAAGCCGCTTCGGCGATACTAATACCGCTAGAGAGATCCCACTCTGGTTCCTGAGCCAGGGTTGAAGCGATGAACATGCGATCGGGATTATTATCCACGTCGCCAAAGAGCTCCAACAGCTCCTCATCCGTGCCGTGTTTCAACGGTGAATCGGGCAAACTATCATTGACAGCTGCCAAGGCGCGCAGAAAGATCGTCACTGGCACAATGCGCTTGCGGTTGAATCGCAATGTCAGATAATCTGTCTTGCGCGTCTCGAACTCCATCCATGCGCCCCGGTCTGGGATGAGTTTTGCCATAGCCAATGGGCGACCAGTGGAACGATCGATGGGTGCCTCAAAATAGACACCCGGAGAACGAATCAACTGGGAGACAACAACCCGCTCAGTGCCGTTGATAATGAAGGTGCCCTTCTCGGTCATCTCCGGGAAGTCGCCCAAGAAGATGTCTTGCTTTATCGGCTCGGGAACATCTGGCCCGGCCAGCAGCACAGAGACATAAAGAGGTCGAGCATATGTCAGATCGCGCTCAACGCATTCCTCGATGTTGTGTTTGGGTTCATCAAACCAATAAGTCAGCCCCCATTCCTTGGATTCTTTGCTATTGCTGGGGAAATATAATTTCATCCCCTTGTTGTAAGACTCAATCGGTGATAATTCGAAAAACAGGTCAGCAAGCCCCTCCCGCTTGAGGCGCTCGAATGATTCTATTTGTACCTCGATCAAATCGGGTAGAGAGAGATTGACATCGATGCGAGCGTATGACTTGCTAGGCAATTTAGTCGCCATATTTTCTCCTGGATACCATACAAACAATGTCCTAAAAGCGTAAAAAGAGGAACGTTAAGGCCTTACTTGCCTTACGCTACTCTCATTCGTTTTACACCATGAAACCATATAATTTTTCGTCTTCAGGTGATAAAAGCCCAGTAGACAAAAGTAAATTATATCAAAACCATCGCAGAGAGTCAATCAAATTTGGGCTTTTTTTTAAGATTTTCGTATTAATTCCCCTTTTTCTTGATAAAATGATGTCATGGAAGAAGAAATTTTCTCAACGAACTACCACTCCGGCTTCGTGGCTGTCATGGGCAAGCCCAATGTGGGTAAATCCACCCTGCTGAATGCACTTCTGGGACAAAAAGTGGCTGCGGTTTCTCCGCGCCCTCAGACTACCCGCAAACAGCAGATGGGCATCCTGACAACAGACAGCGCCCAGGTGATCTTCGTAGATACACCCGGCGTTCACCGCCCGCGTTACAAACTAGGTGAGGCCATGAACCAGGAAGCCTTGAGCATTCTGGGGGATTGCGACTTGATCTTGTGGATTGTCGACGCCAGCCAGATGCCCGATGAGGATGATCAAATGCTGGCCGAGCAGATTGCCCGGTTGAACCGGCCGGTTGAGACCCTTGTACTATTGAATAAGATCGACCTACTGGACCAGGAAGGCCTTTCCGAACGTCAGGCAGCCTATGCCAGCTTTTTGCCCCAAGCACACCAGCACACTATCTCAGCCACACGCGGCGACGGGCTGGACACGCTGCTCAATGATATCATCGACCATCTGCCACAACACCCCCCTTACTTCCCCGAAGACCAGCTGACTGACCTGTATGAGCGCGAGATTGCTGCAGACTTGATACGCGAAGCGTCGCTGCTCATCTTGCGCGATGAGGTGCCACACGGAATCGCTGTACGCATAGATCAATTTACCGAGCGTGGTGAGACCGGAGCCTACATTGAGGCCACCCTGCTCGTCGAAAAAGAGACCCACAAGGGCATTGTAATTGGTCAGGGGGGCAGTATGCTCAAAGAGATCGGCAGCCGGGCAAGAGCTGAGATCGAGAAAATGAGCGGGCGCAAAGTCTTCCTCAGACTGCGGGTTAAAGTGCGCAAAAACTGGCGCAATGACGATAGGGTCTTGAAATCTTTTGGGTACACCAAGCGGAATTGAGCGAAATTTGTGATGGCAAGACCAAATACTTGAGAGAGCTAACAACAAACCCCTCCCTGTTATCTTGGGAGGGGTTTGTTGTCACCCACTATCTTGAGTAAGCGTTTAGCAATCAGCGAATATGCCCGTCACGAGCTTGAGGTCTCCTCATCCGTTTCCGGCTGGGGAGGCATGGGCGCTTCTGGTGGCTGCGGTGCGCTGGGAGGCGCGGGGATTTGCGCTCCCACGCCCTGCGGTTGGTAAGCCTGTGACCCAAAGCGGGTGAGCAAGACAGCGCCTAACCCCAATAAGCCAGCCAGGGCAGAAGGTATCCAGCCTATGCATGGGATAACCTCCCGCACACCATTAAGCACCAATATCAACACCAGGGTTCCCACCCCAGATGAAACTGCAGGAGCCCATTCTTGCTTGGTGAGCTCAGCCAGACGTTTTCCCAACTCAAGGCCGAGGCCGATCAGGCCAAATATCCAGGCTAGTCCAAATAATACAATCACTAATAGGCTAACCGGGATCAGTAAGATGGTGATCGTCAAGGCAATTATCACCACCGGTAAGGCAACTACTGTCAGCAAACCCAGGCCTCCTGCCAAAGGGGGTTGAGCAATAGCAGCTTGACCTACACGTTGGGTGTACTCCGGCATGAACAAAACCACCAATACCGCCAGAGCTGACCAGAGCAAGACTTTCATAAAAAACATCACGATGTTTACTATGGGAGAGAAATTCACCTCAAAGCGGGGGACACGAACACTGTCGGTGAATGGAAAGACAAGCGGTGTGTCCAGGTTGTTGATCACTTCACCGATAATACGCGCCCCCTCGGCTTTATCCAATTGGGCGCCAATGGCCGCGACATCCCCTTCCACCAGAGACGTTTCTCCCAAGGAGACCAGCCCACCGATAGCAACCACTGACCCGCCAATGCTGCCATCAGCCTCCAGGTTGCCTCCCATCAAAACCACATCACCATCAACCTGGGAACCTACCTCCAAGATGGCATTTCCCCCAAAGACAATCAGGTTTCCATCCAGCGTTTCACCACTCTCAAGGGTGAATGTATCTCCAAATACGATCCTGTCACCGAACAACCCGCGTGCCATCGCCGTGCTCGGCAAAATGAGGACCAAAACCAGGGTAAGCAATATTGCGATACGTAAGTTTGTTTTCATACAATTATCCTCCGCGGCCTTGTTAGCCGTTGTAATGCAATAAACCAAAGCGCGCCCAAACCCGCAAGCGCTGTCCATATGGCTGCCCACTGTGTGGGCGGAATAACCCCGACCACCGTGCGTAGCACCGTCATGAGCGCCTCCCCAATCGCGGTGGCGAATGTAAATGTAGAAGTAAGCTCATAAACCACAGCCAGCAAAACCGGCTTGGGAGATTGAATAAGCGGGTAGAGCACGATGGCTAACCAGGTCAACAAAAACATCGCCCCGCCAATGCTCAATATCATGATAAAAAAGGTTTGCCTGCGGTATAAGCGGAGGCGATCTGCCTCCAAACGCGCCTGCCAGCGGCTTACAAAACCTGGAGCAGGCGACAAAACCGACGCAGTCCGCAGCTCACGATCGACATCCCGGAGTGCCTCCGAAAGCATTCGGCAGGTCTCACAATCATTTAGATGCTCCTGCAAGGTTTGTGACTCCTCTTGGGTTAACGCCCCTTCAGAGAGCAACCAATTTTCAAAAGGCTGGTGATTGGGCTTTACCATGTTGCTTCCTTTCGGCCAAACCGGCCTGTGGTTGCTGGTCGATCCATTCCTGTGCCATGCTCAACCGAGCGCGATGCAGGCGACTCTTGACGGCGCTGAGCGTGAGCGATAATGCTTCACCAATCTCTTCATAGGAAAAGTCATACCAGTAATACATAACTACAGCAGCACGATCCGTGGGGCTCAAGGTGTCCAGCAGGACACGCACCCGTTGCTGCTCCTCTTTGCGGCTCACCACAGATTCCGGACCTGGGGCATCGTCCGATAGATCCGGGTAGGGCAAGTCCTCGGTAGATACAATCGCCATCCTGCGCTTGCGAATCTGATCGATGCAGTAGTGCGCAGCAATTGAAAGCAACCAGGTAGGGAAAGGACGGCTTTGATCATATCTTTTCATCGATTTGTATGCTCGCAAGAATGTCTCTTGCGCAGCATCCTCGGCATCGCCTGCGTCATTCAACATGCGGTAACACAGGTTATAAACTGGCCTCTGGTAGGTCTCGATCAAGCGGCTAAAGGCTTCTGCATCGCCTTTCTGAGCCTGGGCGAGCCAGCTTGACTCGGTATCATTCACTGCAATGCTCCTGTGGCGCGCATTCCGCGCCTGAACTATTCAACTGTATATACGCAGATTACAACTTCAGGTTGCAAAATAATTTACCCCTCCGAAAGACGGATCCCAGCGAGTTGTTCGATCACAGCCAATACCGCCGAGTTATCCAGCTCAGACATACCCATCTGCAGCATGGCATTGAAGAGCTGCGTGTGCACAGCCGCTGCAGGCAAAGGTATGCCATATTGGCGGGCGGATTCCATCACGATGCCCAAATCTTTGGCCTGCATGTATGCCTTAAAGCCCGGCTGTCGGTTGCCGGCAAACAAGCGCTGCGGTTTGACATCCAGCGTCCAGCACTGAGCTGCACCACCCTGGATGGCCTCCACGACTTTGCGCGGGTCCGCGCCAGCTTTTTGGGCAAAAACAAGCAATTCGCCCATCGCCACCATCTGGGCAGCCACCATGATCTGGTTGGCGGCCTTAGCGATCTGGCCTGTGCCAGCCCCACCCACATGAGTGATGGTCTTGCCCATCGCCTCGAAGATTGGCATGACCCTATCCAGAGCCTCCGCTGGCCCTCCCACCATAATCGCCAACGTCCCCTGGCGAGCGCCAATGTCCCCGCCGCTCACCGGAGCGTCAAGGCACTGCACCCCTTTTTCACCAAGTACCTCGGCAATCCGCCGCGCCGCAGCCGGCTGAATCGTGGAGTTATCCACGAAGACCAGCCCCGGATGTGCACCCTCAATGACCCCATTTGAACCCAAAGCCACTTTCTCTACGTCAGGGGTATCCGGCAGATTGGTGAAAACCACGTCCACACTAGACGCTACCTCCGCCGCCGAGCCAGCCCGCACCGCCCCTTCAGCGACCAGCTCTTCGACTGCTGCCTGACTTCGGTTATGCACCACCAGCGGGAAACCTGCTTTAAGGATATTGCGGGCAATGGATTTACCCATCAGCCCTAGGCCGATGTAACCAACGGAAAGCGTTTGCGTCATAGTGACTCCTTATTGTCATCAAAAATTCGGAAATTAATCGTCGCTTTTGACCACCTTCGGCCCCTCCGGCGTATCCTGGATCAGCCAGCCCAGGTCAGCCACCTGTTCGCGTAAGCTATCGGAGGCAGCCCAATCCTTGCGCGCCCGAGCAGCCTGGCGCTCTTCCACCAGGACGAGCACCTCAGGAGGGGGTGACTCATCTTCAAACGAAGCCATTTCCTGGCTCTGCCGCGCATGGTGGACTTCCAGGGCACGTCGCCAGACCTCGCCAGGTAGCCCCGCGCCAGCTTCTGGATCACAGAACGGGCCAATCCTTTTCAAAGAAAAGGCCTGACCATGCTGGTAATGGTGAACGTGCGCCTTGCGATTTTCGGCAACCTCGTTCAAGCCGGTACCATCCAGCTGGCTGGGTTGGGTTGCACTGCGATGCGCCGGGCCGGCATGGATGATCGTCACCCCGCCAAGCCCGATCACCCGGCACGCGCACGACTGCGGATCCATAACCAGGGCAGTCTTCTCATCTATTCCCAGTATGGACAGCTCTGAGGGAATCATTTCCATCAACTCAGCAAAGCGTGGCTTGCCCATGAAGCAGCGGCTGGTATCCAGCTCTTCTCCTCCATCGTTGTTGTTCCAATGGGGGACGAAAACCAATGGTAGCCCGTACAGGCCAAAAAAATCCAGCCCATCCTTCCAATGCAGCTCTTCGCCGACCTTGTAAATCTCGTACACTGGTATAGAAAACAGGCTGGCAGCCACGGTAGCCGCGCTGGCAAAGACAATGGTCGCCCCAAGGCGGTGCCGGGCGAGCAGGGCATGCCAAGCCAGGCTACCTCTCAACTGCCGGACAGCATAAGTAGGGCTACCCGGACCCATGAAAATCATATCAGCTTCATAGAGTGGTTCGATCAAATCAGGATCGTCCGGGCTGAATGCTGTGCCGCGCTTACGTGCAGGCACGATAGTGATTTGAGGGTCATAGTTTTGCAGGCGGTGAGAGATAAACTCACCCACCCGCCCAATTACCTGAGACGAGTTGAGCTCAAACCCTGCCGGGGTCTCCAGTAAAGCCAATTTTGGTTTGGGCGGTAACTGGCGCATGACATGATCGAAAATTTTACGCCCGCTAGGAGCGGTCTCGCCCGAGCCGAAGAGTACGATCGGGCCAGGTTTTACTTCAGGGTAATCTGTTATATCCATATCTCTATCTCTAATCAATAAATTCGCTTAATTATTCTACCCTGTGCACGATTGGTTGCTCGATAGTGAGATCAAGCGCTGTAACGCTTCATGATATTTGGCACCAGATACTCGCTGAAAGAGCGCTCCAGGTCATAATCAGGTTGCCAACCCCAATCTCGGCGGGCGGCACTGTCATCCAGGTCAGCAGGCCAGCTATCCACGATGCCCTGACGCTTCACATCGGGATCAAACGAAATCTGGGCGTCAGGGAAATACTTCAATACCCACTCGCGAAACTCGGCGGCGGTCAGGCTGAAGCTGGTCACATTAAACACCAAGCGGCTCAAAGCCTCACGCGGAGACTCGGTAAGGCGAAGGAGCGCTGTCACCGCATCCGGCATTGCCATGAACGGGATCTGCACATCTTCGCGCACAAAGCAGGCATAGGGAACCTTTTTGGCAGCCGCGTGGAGCATCTCGGGACCATAATCACTGGTGCCACCGCTGGGCGCAGTGAAGGCGCTGATCAATCCAGGAAAACGCAAGCTGCGAAAATCCAGCATCACAGATCGGTCAGCTGCCAGCTGGCGGTAGTGCCGGCTGAAATAAATGCCTAATTGCTCGCAGTAGAGCTTGTTGCAGCCATACATCGTCCGGGGGTAGTTCCACTCCCACTCGCGCACCCGGGCGTAGGCTTTTTTGGTCGCCAGATCCGGCATGCCATAGGCAGCAATAGAGCTTGGAAAAATGAATTTCACCGGCGTGCCTCGCCATGCGGACTGCTCGGTTGCCAGCCTCAATAGCACCAGCGTACCCTCCACGTTAACACGGTGGGCAGCCTCGGGGGTAAACTCAGAGCGGGTGGAAAGCAACGCTGCAAGGTGGTAAATCGTGTCGATCTCGTACTCACTGATCAGGCGTGAAAGCAGAGCTTGATCCAGTACGTCTCCTTGAAGGTGAGTCGTCATGCGGGCTTGTTTCTCAGGCAAAGGTTGCAAGTCCAGGGATAAGATCGGAACATTGCTCTGTTCGGCAAGGCTGGTGATTAATGCATTCCCAATTTCGCCAGCCGCACCGGTGATCATAATCACTTTTTTGCGCATCAGCCTCTCCTCAACGGTTGTTTCTATGCTAGAATGAAATTAGAGTACCTTCTCAATGGAGTGGAGGATGGGGTATCCCTACTCCACGAAAGATTGAGAGGATAGAAATTACAGAACTATTTTACAACAACTATCTCTGGAGGCGAGCATGCCTTTAGATATTATCGTCGGAACCCAATGGGGCGATGAAGGCAAAGGCCGTATCGTAGACCTGCTCTCAGCACATGCAGACTACGTGGCCCGATACAATGGAGGAGACAACGCCGGACACACGGTAACGGTGGCAGATCAGACTTTCAAGCTACACCTGATCCCCTCCGGTGTGATCCACCCGCATACTGTGGGTGTGATCGGTAATGGCGTGGTGATCAACCCGGCCACACTATTGGATGAGATGAATATGCTCCGAGAGGCTGGTGTGCGGATTGATCCCGAACGGCTGCGCCTGTCATACGCTGCCCACCTGATTACACCTGCCCACCGTGCTATCGACGCTGCTCAAGAAGCGGCGCGTGGCAAAGGCGCAATTGGTACTACCTTGCGCGGCATCGGTCCAGCTTATACTGATAAAGTGGCGCGCAGCGGGCTGCGCCTGGGTGACGTGTTGGATAGCCGCTCTTTTGTTCCAGCTTTGCAGGCTCACATTGAAGCAGCTAACCAGCGCCTGACCCAACTATATCATGCTGAACCACTGGATGTTGCCGCTACGACACACGAATATATCCAATTTACCCAACAACTTCAGCCCTACATTCAAGACGTGTCTGCGCTGCTCTCCAAAGCACTGAAGGATGGTCAGCGTGTCCTGGCGGAAGGCGCCCAAGGCACCCTGCTCGACCTGGATCACGGGTCATATCCATTTGTCACCAGTTCGTATCCCTCCGCAGCTGGCGCCTTGCTGGGGCTTGGCCTGGGGGTTGGCTTCGTCGAGCGCGTCATTGGGGTTACTAAAGCTTTCCAAACCCGCGTGGGTGCAGGTCCATTCCCCACAGAGCTCTCCGGCGACCTGGCCTTGCACTTGCGCGGCACCGGGGAACAGCCCTGGGACGAATATGGCACTACCACCGGCAGACCGCGGCGGGTAGGCTGGCTGGATATGGTGCTGCTGCGCTACGCGTTGCGCATTAATGGCCTTACCGAGCTAGCACTGACCAAGCTAGATATCCTCACCGGCTTGGAGCCGCTACGCATTTGCACTGCTTACCGCAAGGGAGGACAGGTATACCAGGATCTACCCTTAGGACCTGGTGAACTGGCGGGCTTTGAACCGGTATACGAAGAGCTACCCGGCTGGCAGAATGACTTGCGCTCCACACGCAACTGGGAAGAACTGCCTCCCCAGGCACGAGCCTACATCCTGCGCATCGAGGAGTTGAGCAGCGTGCCGGTGCGCACGGTTTCCGTTGGACCAGAGCGTCAGCAAGTGGTCGAGATCAGCTAAGGGTTGAATGTTGAAATATACACTCTGGCTCGTCCTGTCCATGATTCTGGCGGGGTGCCTGTCGCGCCCCACAGCACTTCCACCCGAGCCGACCAGCACGGCGACTCCAACCGGAACACCAACCGCCACGGTAATTTGGTTTCCCGCCACAGCCACCCAGACGCCGCTCCCAACCTTGGATGTATCACCCACTGTTGACCAGCTTCCGCCAACAGGCGATCTGATCTTCAGCGACGACTTCAACGATCCGGACGAGTGGTTATTGGGGCAGACTTCCACCACCAGCATCGCCCTGGGTAATCAAGCTCTAACCCTGGCGCTCAACCAACCGAGTGGATACCTGTACACACTGAGGAAAAGCCCCATCCTATCGGATTTTTATCTAGAAGTCACGGCAAGCCCCAGCCTGTGCCGAGGCGATGATGAATACGGCTTGCTGCTGCGGGTCTCCCCTTCAGCAGAATTCTACCGTTTCTCCCTCTCCTGCGAAGGAAGCATACGCCTAGACAAGTATTACAACGGGAAAGCATCTTCCCCCCAAGCAAAAACCCCCAGTGGCTCTGTCCCGCGGGGCGCGCCAAGCAGCTCTCTGATCAGCGCGTGGGTAAAGGGCAAAGAGATGCAGTTTTACATCAACAATGAATATCAATTTACTGTCAGAGACCCTTCGCTCCAGGAAGGCAGCCTGGGTTTCTTTGTGCGCTCAGCAGGTGATACCGCATTGACAGTCAGCTTTACCAATTTATCGGTGCGGACAATCCCCAACTAAGGAGGTAGCATGGCAAAGCGGCGGCTCGTTAACCGTTTGAACGACCTTAGCCCCAAGGAATGGCTCAAGTTTCAAAAGTCATGGTTTGTTCACAACCCGCCACCGCGCCGCAAGGACGTGTTGCGCCACCCGGCCAAGTTTCCGGAGACATTGGCGCAAGAGTTCATTGAGTTCTTCACCCGGCGCGGCGAGGTGGTCCTCGACCCCATGGTGGGCACGGGTAGCGCCATGGTAGCTGCCCTGCGCAGCGGCAGGCACAGCTACGGCGTCGAGCTGAATCCCGCCTATGCTGCCATCGCTCAGCAAGTGGTCAGCGAAGAGCAGGCTTTGCTGGGTGAGCAGGCAAGAGATCTGACCGCCGAGGTTATCGTGGGCAACGCCGCAGATATTGCTCACTATGCCGACACTCTCCAAATTCCCCCAGCAGATTATGTCCTGACCTCCCCACCTTATTGGGACATGCTACGCGCTCGCGGCGCGCAGACACAGAAAAATCGCCGCGCCTCCCCCGAGCTAGATGTATTCTACTCCGATGACCCTGCTGACCTGGGCAATCTGAGCGACTATGACGAGTTCTTGCGCCGGCTAGTAGATATCTACGCTGCGCTCAAGCCATTCGTCAAGCAAGGCGCCTATCTGACCATCATCGTCAAGAACGTCAAGAAGGGTGGAGTGATTTACCCTTTAGCCTGGGATTTAGGTCGCCTGTTGGGACAGTTCTACACGCTCAAAGACGAACGCATCTGGTGCCAAGACAACCAGCGTTTAGCTCCATACGGTCTGGGAAGCGCCTGGGTGAGCAACACCTTCCACCACTACTGCCTTCAATTTAGAAATGATTTGGAGATAAGTGATAAGGGATAGGGGCAAGTTCTTAGACAATTAGTCCGCTGGATCTCTGCATCATGATCACTGCTGAAGATCTCATACACCTGCCCTATACCCCAGACCTGACATCAGCCGGCGTCTTGCAGGCGCGTCGCAGCCTGGCGCTCGGTCTCGTTCAGGCGGACAACCTGCACATCGCCCCCTTGCGCAGGCTGGTCACGGCTGTTGCGGCTGAACTGGCCTTGCGACGACACCTGACAGAAGCAAGGATTCCCTTTAAAACCCTCCAAACCACACCCTTTACGCAATCCGATTGGGGTGATGTCGTACTGGGCGGGCGCCGCGTCCATCTTGTAGAAATCCTGTACTCCCGCAGATCAATCCTGCGCCATATAAAAGATCAGCATTCAAGCATCTTGCAAACCCCAGCTTGCCTACCAGACGTGTATCTAACCTCTGAGTTGCTAGAGCATCATGACCTGCTGGTTTTCACCATCATACTAGCAAAGCCTCAGCCTAGCTGGCATGAAATCCGCCGCTATCCAGAAAAGATTCTTCCTTGCCATTTTGCGTACATTTTGCCAAAAGCCTGGAAAAATCCTGCGCGTGGGAGAGTATATGGTCAAATATCCCTGACCAATGAAGGTGAAAGTGAATTCGTCATTGAGCTTGGTGGGCGAGGG
>DATCYX010000388.1:0-3516 GCA_036526235.1 Anaerolineales bacterium
CACAGGTGTACCCTCGCCGCAGAAAAAGCGCATCAGATCAATCTGGTGAATAGTGTCGTCAAGATAGTTGTCGTACAAATTGGTATGGAAGGCGGTTGGTCGGTGTTTTTCCACCACGCACAACTGGATACGGTGCCCAGCGAAGCGCTCCCTCGCCTGGCGGTAGAGCAATGCATAGCGCCGGTTGAATCCGACCATCAAGATGCGCTGGCGTTCTTTCGCCAGGTCAGCCAGAAAGCTCGTCTCCTGGCTGGATTGCGTGGCTGGTTTCTCTAAATACACATCCACCCCGGCCTCCAGCAGCCGGCGTGACAGCTCGAAGTGCGAAGGCGTGGCGGTGAGTACAAATGCTACCTGCGGACCCCGCTCCAAGAGCGCTTCGAGGTCGGTGGTGCCATAAGCGATGGGCCAGGCAGACATCACCTCATCGACGGTTTTCTGTGTACGGCTCAGCAAGCCCACCACCTGGGTGCTGGGCCAGGTGAGAAGCAGCGGAAGATAAGCTTTGCGAGCGATACTCCCCCCACCAAGGATGGCTACGTTCATAGCTGAACTCCCTTATCAGATCGAACTGTCATTGTGCGTGTCGCACGTAGTGCGGGCGGCTTTTATACAACCCTAGAATCATTTTCCAGCATGGCTATCCCTATCGCCCTTGGAAAGCCTGCAGGTGCGCTCGCACCGCTCCACCGGACTCCAGGCTCAGGACCTCGCCCGCCAATTGCCGGGCGTCCTGCAATCGCCAGCGCCGGATAATGGCCTTCGCCCGAGGAATCGCAGCCGGCGCCATGCTAAGCTCGTCGACGCCTAATCCCACCAAGATCGGGATTGCCTCAGGGTCGCCGGCCAGCTCACCACAAACCCCAACCCAGGCTCCGGTTGCGTGACCGGCGGTGACCACTTGTTGAATCTGGCGCAGCACCGCCGGGTGGCATCCATCCCCTAAATACGCCACCTTTTGATTGGTGCGCTCAGCCGCCATCGTGTATTGGGTGAGGTCGTTGGTGCCAATGCTGAAAAAATCCACTTCCCGGGCGAATAAATCTGCCATCATGGCCGCCGCCGGGACTTCCACCATCATACCGACCTGGAGTGAGGTTGCGGCTGCCTGACCAGCAGACTGCACTTCGCCGCGCGCCTGCTCCAACAACACTTTTGCCTGACGCAGTTCGTCTAATGTAGCAATCATGGGAAACATGATCCGCAAATCATGACCCACGCCAGCGCGCAGCATAGCCCGCAGCTGGGCTTTGAACAGGTCGGGCTGGTCCAAACACAAGCGGATCGCTCGCCAGCCGAGGAACGGGTTGGCTTCACGGCCCAGGTCCAGATAGGGCAGCATCTTGTCGCCCCCCACGTCCAAGGTGCGCATGACCACCGGGCGCTTACCCATAACCTCCAGGATACTGGTATAGGCCTGCACCTGCTCTTCTTCGGTTGGTGCGCTCTCCCGCCTCAGATAGAGAAATTCTGTGCGCAGCAGACCGATGCCCTCCGCGCCGAACTCAAGGGACCGCAGCGCATCCTCAACTTCCCCCACATTTGCCACCACCTCGACGGCATGCCCATCCAGGGTAATCGCCGCTTCCGCGGCCACGGCTTGCTCAGCCAATGCTTGTTCCGTGCGACTGGCCTGCAAGGCTTTAAACGCCTGGAGTTGGGCGCGATCGGGGCGCACAATCACCTCGCCGCGCGTGCCATCCACCAGCAGGGGGGTGCCATCGGGCACATCCAGGAGATCAACTCCCAGACCAACAACCGCCGGCAGACCCAGGGCTTTGGCCAGGATAGCCGTATGAGACGTAGGCCCACCCTCTGCAGTACAGAAACCCAGCACCAGGTCTTTTGGCAGCCCAGCAGTTTGCGACGGGGTCAGATCGCGAGCAACGACCAGGGAAGGTTGTCTCAAATCCAGCCCAGCTTCGCGCGTCTCTCCCAGCAGGTGTCTCAAGACCCGCTGACCCACATCGCGCACATCCATGGCGCGCGCCTGCAAAATGGGATCACCAAGCTTCTCCAGCTGACCGGCAAAGTAATCCACCCCATCCGCCCAGGCGGCCTCGGCGTTTACCCCTTGATTAACCGACGTTTCAATTTGCCCAAGCAGGGAGCTATCATCGGCGATGAGCAGATGCGCCTCGAAGATAGCGGCCTCTTCCGCACTGGCTTCCGTGGCAACTTTTTCTCTTAATTGAATGATTTCTTCCTGCGCTGATTGCTTAGCAATTCGAATTCTCTCCAACTCGGCCGCGGGGTCTGTTTGGGTAAATCTAGGGATGTGCAGGGTTGCCTCACGCCATAAAACCGCCGTACCCTGGGCAATGCCAGGGGCAGCAGGAATACCGCGCAATGTTTGCGGAAGTTCATTCTGTACCGGCTGAGGAGGCACGATCCCCTCACCCAGGCCAGATCGAATCGCCTCTTGAAGTGCCTCTGCCGCCAGGTCTTCATCGTCCCCCTGGATCTCCAGCTCAATCTCATGCCCGTATTCTACCCCCAGAGCCAAGACGCCCAGCACGCTCTTAGCATCCGCCCACTCGCTTCCGCTGGTGATGTTGCGCACCCGGACACTGGCCTGAAATTTTTTCGCCGTCTTGACAAAGGTGGCGGCAGGGCGAGCGTGCAAGCCCGTCTCATTGAGGATGTTTAATCGCAAAGACTGCATTGGATTATCTGCGCAAAGAAGCTGCCATGCGGTGCCAGGTGTGGCGTCGTCCCCGTAGAGCCAAGGACCAGGTGTAGATATTCTCCGGAACAGCGATGCCTATTGTGCCTGCGTCGCCAATATGGTGGATATCTGCACCCGTCATTTTCGACCACAGCGCCAGTTGCTCAATAGTCGAGCGGCTGGCTCCTTCCTGGGATGTCCCAATGGTGTTCATCACCAGCAAGCCACGTTTATGGGCGATTTCAGCTAAACGATGCCCAATCTCCACCGTGATGCCAGGCACAGTAGCCGGAGCAGGCAAGACGATTCCATCCGCTCCTTCGTCGGCGAAGGCGCTGATATCCGCATCACTTACGGGTGGCCCAGACGCTCCCGCAGCATGCATTTTCCCTGCCAGGAGCACAACCCGATCACCCACCGCGGCGCGTATTTCTGCCAGGGCGCGGCGAATGCCGCGGTTTGTCACGCCGGTGTGGGGATTGCCGGTGACCAGGATGAAGTCTGCGCCTTGCTCCACAGCCATACGAGCGTTGTCCGCATTGGCCAGCCGCCCCGAGCCCGTCACGGCCTCTGGATTCTCGATGGGTTCCAGGTTCAAGCCAACTGGGCGTCCAACAAATGATTTGACCACACCTATTGTAGCGCCCTGGCCCGAGGGAATGCGACCAAAAATTTTGATCCCTCCAGGGGCATCCTCCATGGGAATACCGAAAACCTGCGGTGCGGTTACATCGTACAAGTTTAGCAAGATCAAGTCAGCCCCCATACCCGCTGCCAGCTCGACGTTGGAGACTTTATCCAGCAACGGCGGGGCGGTGGCAATCACCTCAGCAGCCACTGTGCGCCCC
>DATCYX010000389.1:0-2602 GCA_036526235.1 Anaerolineales bacterium
CAGCCCGTACATCGCCAGGTATAAGATGACCAGGTTGCGCCTAGGTTCGTCAGCAAAGATCACCAGGGCGCGCAACAAAACTGCTGTATAGATCAGATAAACGCCAGCTATGCGCATCAGGCATCTTCCGAGAACAGGTTATGCTTTAGGGCATAGATGGCAGCCTGAGTGCGGTCGTCCAGATGAAGCTTGCTGAGGATGTTGCTGACGTGAGTCTTGACGGTTTTTTCGCTGATTACCAGTTTCTCGGCGATCTCATTGTTAGACATTCCGCCCGCGATCAAGCGCAGGACGTCAAGTTCCCGTTCGGTCAGATCAGCCGCAGCGCTCTCTCGCGCCTGGCTGGCGGATGGTGCTCCTTGCGCGGCGATGGCAGACATGAGTTTCTTTGCGATATCAGGATGTAACTGGACCTGGCCGCGGTATGCTTCACGCACTGCTTGCACGAGGTCGTTTGGGGCGATATCTTTGAGCAGGTAACCTTGGGCGCCTGCCTGAATGGCGGGGATCACCTTGTCTTCCTCACCAAAGCTGGTCAGGATGATGACGCGCGAATGAGGGCTTTTTTCGATGATGCGGGACGTCGCTTCAACTCCATCCATTTCTGGCATGACCAGATCGAGCAGGACAACATCGGGTTGGAGCAACCTGGCTTGGTCCACTGCCTGGCTTCCGTTTGAAGCCTCTCCAACCACTGTTATCGGGAGAGATGTAGCCTCATCCTGTAGCTCGAGGAAGGTGCGCAGCCCCTGGCGCACGACAGCATGGTCGTCCACGATGAGGACGCGAATGTTGTCTGTTTGTTGTGTTGAATCTGAATGTGGATTTGGAGGATACGAATCGCTGCTCATGGGCTGCTCTCCTAGGTGATGTCTTTAAAAGAATTTTACTCTATCCTTTGGATAGAGTAAAAATGGCTCTTGGGAATAACCCCTTGGTTGGGCTGGATGTGGAGGGTGAGTGAGCCTACCCACCCTCCTTATTATCACTCTACTACGGCAAAATGCCGCGCGCCTGAAAAGCCCCCAGTACGATTTTCGCTGTGCGCTTGCCGTATAATCTCTGAGCCGTATCCACAGTGACTTGGGCCGCGGCAGGCATTGAGGTATCTGCCGCGAAGTCGAATTGGGCTTCAAGGATCAGCGTGTCTGCGGTCACATTCCCTAGGGCGCTGCGGATGTCCCACAGTGCTTGTGACCAGATTTGCCCATCGTGATGAATTCGTCCATTGAGATCCTCTGGGTAGTGGTAGTCTCGGTCGATGCGGCGCAGGCAGTGCGGTGGGCTAGCCGTGTACGAGACTGAATCCCAGTCAGCCACGCAAGCCGGATCACCCGATGGCGCAATCAATTCGCTCACTGTGACCGCCCAGTAATCACCGAATCCCTCCATAATCGCCCCCGACTCGCCGGCGTATATCAAAGCGGGATTCTGATCTCCCTGGAGGGCATGCCCGTACTCGTGCAGGATCACTTCGGCATCTTCGGCATCATCCACGCCGCCTTTGCCGAAGCGCAGCAAGTCGTGTTTGTCCCATTGGTAGGAATTATCTACCCCCCACTGGTTGATGCGCACGTCCTGGGACTCCATGTTGATCGGGCGCAGCGTGCTGCCAAACCCTAGGCTCTGGATATATTTCTGCGCCTCGGTGATCCAAAAATAAGCCATCACCTGCTCAAAGCGATCGTCATCTCGGGTATAGATAAACGTGTTGGTTTCTGAGAATGCGGGTGGACCGGTCTCGCTGCGGATATTCGCCCAGTCGCCGATCAGGTAGCCGCTGCCATCTAGATTGGTCAGTGTGACCATCTGGTAGGCTGGCTCGAGTTCGGGGTAGTTGGCGTCTTTATTATCGGTCAGGGATTGGTCGCCCAAAAAAGCTACCGGATTGGGCAAGAACACCTGTCCGCTGCCAGTGGGCGAGCCCGGGCCATTCTTAGCTGCCAGCACAGGCGAGGCGAGCAGTACGATGGCGATGAAGGTAAACAGAGAGCCCCGTATGAAGTGTCGAGTAGACATATTTCCTCCTTATCTATTGGTTAGAATGTTCTACACCATACTTACTCCAAAGTGCGTCAAACGGTTGAGTAAAACAGGTTCAAAAAAGAACTAAAGCGGAGAAAAATCAAGCCCAAAGCAGTCAACTCAAAATTGGTTGAGTTCTTCTGTGAAACCCCACATTCTATTTCTCTGATAAATTAGCATAATTCGCGATGCTGAGTCAACCTACGTGCGCGGTATTTGTACCTGAACGTCTGTTACCATCCAAGCCCCTACTTGCAGTGGTGTATGAGTTGTTTAGTGCTTTTTACCCACCCCAGGTTGCCGAGCAGACCTGATCTGCCAGGCTTTATTCATTCAAATATTGTGGATCAATCGGGACTTTCATGCCGGTCGCCAGGGCATTGGTCTGGTGAGCCATCCCTATCACCGCTAGCAGCTCTTGATACTGTTCTTCCGTCATGCCTTTCGCAAATGCGGAGGCTGTGTGGGAATGGATGCAGTAATCACAATTATTTGCGATCGAGACAGCGATATAGATTAATTCCTTAGTCAGACCGTCTAGCGAGCCCGGCTGCATGACCTGGCTTAGGGTTTCCCA
>DATCYX010000390.1:0-2015 GCA_036526235.1 Anaerolineales bacterium
ACTCACCCAGCTGGCGGTCACCTGGCTTCGAACCGAGGTCAAACAATTCGACAGGGATCGCAGGGGGTAGCCGGTAAACCGCTCCCATCCCTTTTGGATCCGGCAAATCATCTGGCCAAAACAAACCAGCCAGGCGCGCCATGCCTCCCTGGGAAACCGCCTGGCGCAGTCGGGAGCTGAAGCCGCCTACGTGGTGGCTGCCGCCAAATCCGCTCGGGCTGACCACATTGACTGCAGGTCCAAAAAGTGGCGGGGTAGGCGAAGTTAGATGCAGGAGGTCTGCCTCCAATTCACGCCGCAGACCAGGCAGTATGCGTTGCTCCCACACTAGCCGGTTGCGTGGCATATTGGCGGTGAAAATCACCCGGGTAGTTTCGACGGGTGGAAGCCAGTCGGGCGGCTCCCCGGGCAATGCCAGGAAGCCCTGGAAGCCCTCCAAACGGCAAGATAGGATAGCCAGCAAGTGCAGAGATTGCGGGCTATTTGGCTGGTAAATCAGTGACCAGCCATCATACAAGACGGAATGAAGCGGTGTGTCAGGCAAGGTCACGAACCTTCTGCTTTTGACGTTTTTGCCGCGATACGCCGCAGGAAGCGCTCTTCATCGATCACTACGCGTTGGTGCTGCCCCGCACCAATTTGCTCCTGTTCATCCCAAGCCTGGACAGCAAAGGCAACTTTCAGAGCATCCACCGACAGCACTTCAGCACGCACTCGCAGACGCGCCCCCACTGCCGAGGGAGCCAGGTGGCGCACATCCACATGAGTTCCCACGCTGGAATAACCCGCAGGCAGGCGCTCGCTCAGCAACAGGCGAGCTGTTTTTTCCATAAAGGCGATCATCCAGGGTGTAGCCAGCACGCGCAACGAGCCGCTACCCACATGGATGGCGGACTGATGCTCTTCGACAAAATAGGTGTCCTCGCGGAACAGACCAGGTTGGATATGTTGATTAAGATCCATACTTGTCCAATATCTCCTTTACGCCACCCCCCACCAATCCCGCCCCTCGCACAGGCTCATGGCGTTCAAGCGCTCCCGGATCAGCGCTCTCGCCCCACGCGCCCCCACCGCCGCCAGCACAACGGGGTTTTGGTAGCGTCCCCACCAGTCAGGCAACTCGTCAGGAGAAAGGATAGGGCGGTCTCGCCTTAGGCGTCCGATCTTACGAGGGTCGATGTCAATAAAGGCCACCAGCGGGACATCTTGGCGAAGCAGGTGCTTACTCAACCGTCGACCGATCATGCCCGCTCCCCAGATCATCACGGCATCCCTGCCTGCAAGCGGCCCTTTCCCCAGGTAAAATGCCTTGGCACGCAGGAAGTTCTCCAAAGAGTAACGCCCATCGCGGCGCGTCAGCCGCTCCGGTCGCTCGCGCCACTCGAGGAGAATTTCGGGTAGCTTGGCGAAGCGCGCCCCCGCCAGATACAGGCGCAACCACAGGTCATAATCCTCCGCCCAGCCGTGCTCCTGATAACCGCCAACCTCCTCCAACCACTGTCGCCGGACCATCACGCTGGGGTGCGCCACAGGGCTTTCGACAAACATCTCACGCCGTATCTCGGCATCGCTCAGCAAAGCATTCTGCCACTGCAGGTAAATCCGGAATCCTTCGCGCACCTGATCTGGCGGGAATCCCGCTACCCGGCAGCCCAACACAGCCACTTCAGGGTGATCCTCGAGGTATATGAGCTGCTTCTCCAGCCGAGCAGGGTGAGCGCGATCGTCGGCGTCCATACGGGCGACGTACTCACCCCGGCAAGCTGCCAGACCCGCGTTCAGCGCAGCGATGATGCCCCCATGCGGCAGCGCCAGGACCCGCAGGCGCGGGTCATTCTCAGCGCGCTGGCGCAGCTTCTCCGGCGTGCTATCATTCGAGCCGTCATCCACAGCCACCAGCTCATAATCCCGCAGGCTCTGTAATGCCAGGCTATCCAGGGCTTCGTCCAGCGTCTCAGCTGCGTTGTAGCACGGCAGGAGGATGGATACTTTCGGGACACGGTTCATCGTCCCGA
>DATCYX010000391.1:0-10092 GCA_036526235.1 Anaerolineales bacterium
CATAAAGGTAAACCTTTTTATGAAGGTCTAATAAGCTACATCACCTCCGCGCCAGTGATGGCAATGGTTTGGGAAGGTCCCAACGCCATCGCCGCTGTGCGCCAGACGATGGGTTCCACGCGTCCCACCGAGGCCGCACCTGGTTCACTACGACACGATTTCGCCCTGGAAGTTGGGCGCAATTTAACTCACGCATCAGATACACCCGAGAATGGTGAAATAGAAGTTGCCCTGTGGTTCAACCAAGACGAGCTCGTTGCCTGGGAGCGCGCTACAGATCGCTGGATATTCGAGTAAGCCTTCGGTTTTTAGGATAATTATTGGTGCATACTCCACAAAAGATACAATCTCAACTTGAAGCTATTCTTCCAAACGTTCAGAAACCTGGACGGTATACCGGGGGCGAGTTAAATCAGGTTCTAAAAGAATGGGATAGCGTGCAAACGCGCCTGGCTCTCGTATTTCCTGATATCTACGATATCGGCATGTCAAATTTGGGATTAGCCATTCTATACGATCTCATCAATCAGCGCAGTGATGCGCTGGCCGAGCGCGCTTATAACCCCTGGAGCGACATGGAATCCGCCTTGCGGCATGCTGCCATACCTCTTTATTCGTTGGAGAGCAAGCATTCCTTGGCAGATTTTGATATTGTTGCCTTCTCGCTTCCCTACGAAACACTGTATACCAACGCGCTAAACGCCCTAGATCTGGCAGGAATCCCTCTATTCTCCACCGAACGGGATGATACGCACCCCCTTGTGATTGCCGGAGGCCATGCTTGTTATAACCCTGAGCCCATGCACGCATTCATTGATGCTTTTGTGGTCGGGGAAGGCGAAGATGTGATCCAGGAGATTATCGACGTGCACCAGCTTTGGCGCCAGAGCGGGCGCGGGCGGAATGAACTACTTAAATCTCTTGCAACAATATGGGGGGTGTACGTCCCATCACTATACCAGGCAGAATACAATCGCGATGACACTTTTTCACACATCGTAAAACTGGATGAAGATGCCCCCTTGCCCGTCACCAAGCGCATTGTAGCCAAGCTGCCTCCACCTACCACCAATTTCATCGTGCCATACATTGACACGATCCACAACCGCATACCGGTCGAAATCATGCGCGGCTGCACCCGAGGCTGCCGATTTTGCCATGCTGGAATGATTACTCGCCCGGTTCGCGAGCGCACAGTGGATGAAGTTGTAAATGCCATTGAGAAGGCGATCCAAAAGACAGGCTATGAAGAGGTAGGCTTGCTTTCCCTTTCGTCATCAGACTACACACACGTCTTGGAATTGGTAAACGCAGTCAGCCAGCGCTTTAGCGAGCAACACCTGTCGATCTCCCTTCCTTCCCTGCGCATTGAATCATTCTCCGTTGAGTTGATGGACGCCCTGAAGGATGCTCGCCGTGGAGGGTTTACGCTAGCCCCCGAAGCAGCAACCGAGCGTATGCGCGAGATCATCAACAAACCAGTAAGCACAGAGCAATTACTGGAAACCGCTCGAGCAATCTACTCTCGGGGATGGTCGACTATCAAGTTATATTTCATGATCGGGCACCCCTCCGAAACCATAGAGGATGTCCAGGCCATTGCAGACCTGTGCAAAGCTGTGCTGGCTGAGGGACGAAAGATTATCGGGAGGCGCGCCCAGGTTAACGCCGGAGTAAGCACCTTCGTGCCCAAACCGCATACACCCTTCCAGTGGGTTCCTTGCGACTCCTTCGAGCAAATTCTTGCCAAACAAGCTCTGTTAAAAAGATCTTTGCGCGGACCGGGACTCAAGCTCACCTGGAATAACCCGGAAGACACCATGCTGGAAGCGTGGTTGTCACGCGGCGACCGGCGCATGGCCGATGTGATCTACCAAGCCTGGAAGCGCGGCGCCAAGTTTGATGCCTGGAAAGAACACTTCCGTTATGATTTATGGCTTGAGGCATTTGAATTAGTTGGTCTTGATCCAACGTTCTACACACATCGCGAGCGCCCAATCGATGAGATATTCCCTTGGGAGCACATCAACACTACAGTCCGCAAAAAGTTCCTCACCGAAGATTACCTGTGGAGTTTAAGAGGCAAAACTCGAATCGATTGTCGAGAACGTTGCTTTGCCTGCGGAATCCTGCCGACGTTTGCTGATTTGCGAAGGGCTAATCCGGGTGATGTCTGGCAGTGTCCAGAAGTAAAGTCGAAAAGAATCCCGGTGAAAGTAATTCAAGAGTCGAATGTTGAGGGTAGTGTCAAGCCTGATCTAATAACCATTCAGTGACCAACCCCGGTTGCAGTTATTCACCGCCCCTAATTTATCTTAGACCTCAAGGTTCTTTGTTCTTCCCTTAAGAATGCGCCTTCGCATTACATTCGCCAAAACTGAGGCCATGCGCTATACAGGCCACTTAGATTTGCACCGCACCTGGGAGCGCACACTGCGCCGCGCCAGGTTGCCGCTAGCCTACAGCCAAGGATTTAAACCCCATCCTCGCATTGTCCTCGCCTCGGCTCTACCATTGGGATGCACAAGTCAGCAGGAGGTGGTCGATATCTGGTTGGAGAAGCAAGAATCGTTATCAGAGATTGCGACCCGCTTAAACCAAGCTGCTCCGCCAGGTCTGGGGATCATAGAGGTGAATGAAGTGGCTCCCAACCTGCCCTCCCTGCCCTCCCAATTGGAAGCATCCGTATATTTGATCACGTTTCTTGACCCCGTCACAGATCTGGATAGTCGTCTTTACCAGACTAATCAAGCGCCTGAAATACCCCGTGTGTGGCGAAAAAAGCCCTACGACCTGCGTGCATTGATTTTGGATCTCCAACGCCTACCAGATGACGAAAACGGTTGCCAGCAAATACTCGTCAAACTGGCAGCCAGGGAAGGCGCAACTGGCCGACCGGAAGAGGTGGCGAGCGTCCTCGGCGGCGAACCCAGCAAGGTCCGTATTCACCGCACACAATTGATTTTTTCGTAAGACGGATTAAAAAAGAAGTCCGGAGATGGGGATATGAGGGCGTTACACGTCCACATACCCCCCATCTCCGGAACAATTTCCCCCTTCCGTTTGTTAAGCTTATCGATTTTCTTTCCAGCCCATTTGCGATTGATACGATTTTGTATCTAAATCACTAATATGATTTTAAATTGGTAATGCGCGATGTCAAGCGTTTCTGACTGACAAATAGCTGACATTGGGTTGCAAAACCTTAAGGTCGATCGGCACATATTCGAGCCTGCTATACTATGTTAGATTGCATTCAGCTCAATATATTCCTTTCTAGCATGGAGGCAGGCATAAAACCCCAAATATGACAGCCACTATGTGGTAAAATTCCAATCCAGCAGGGATCACTATCAAATATTTGCCCCCATAGCTCAGAGGATAGAGCGTTGGCCTCCGGAGCCAAAAGCGGCAGTTCGAGTCTGCCTGGGGGTACACAAAAACACCGGCGTTAAAATCTAATCGCCGGTGTATTATTTAAAAAAAAGGCAGCCTGGAGGCTGCCTGAGACACTCGCCCAAGTGTCCACAACCAATATACCTTAATTTCTTCCCTATATCCCTTTCATAATTGAAAGATCATGATGACCTTGCATCTATGTCAGGTTTTTATACTTTTGCTCTCGCCCTTGTTTTCTGGCATAGGGCAATCGCATTTGGGCGATTTCCCACCACTGAAGAGAGAAAATGGGGTGTTTTGGTGGGGGCATACCCCCGCCAAAACACCCCAAACACTCTTTTTACGGAATTGCGCATGCCCCAAGTGTATAATCATACTTTGGGATGACACATTATCGATTGTTCTCTCTCGTCATATCGCTGGCAATTCTGTCCACTGCCTGTGCAAAATCAAACGTTAATCAGGTAAAAGCAATACAATTTTCGCAGCCTGGTGAATCTCTTTCAACAAACATACCCTGGGTTCAAGCCGATTTGCGCCTACTCGACCCTCCAGATGCCCTGCTTCCATCCCAGGACATCGTCGCGGCGTACACTCGCACCATCGATAAAGGCAAATTCGCCCCCTTTGGTAAATTCATTAATATCGACGTAGACCAGGAGATTCAGGTTCGCCTTGATTTTCTGGACATCGCGATTCAAAACCAGAGCGACGTTTATTTAGCTTTCGATCACCAGCCGGGGGGTGTCTTCCAATGGCCTTGGGGTAGTGACACGCAAATTGCTTGGGATACTCTTGTGCTCCTGCCGGCCTCTGGGCAAATCCAGGCTTGGAACATCCACCAGCAAGATGCCAATAACACAACTATCCGCGCCTTTCGAAACCCCGTTCTCGACACTTTGGAGGTGCATCTGGATGCTTCTGGGCTACCTGGATCAAACACAGGGTTTAAGTTACAGATCATGACCACACCTGCTGGTGAGAAGAATGCCGCGGACCAACTCACCCCATTCCATTCTAAAGATTACCCCCCCAAACCCGCCCAGGTTTTATTCGCCTTTTGGAATACATTGCCCGCTTATACCCCTGCCCAAGCGTTGCGTCGCTGGGATGGCGCACACACTGGCCCCTTAGGAGGCCGCCACGGACTGTACAATCTGTTGCGCACTGCACGCAGCCACAAGATTCCGCTTGCTCTATTGGATCTTAAATCCCCCAGCTCCCTTTCCGCACTGGATTATGTAGACGGCGTTCAACTGGTACAAAAAATGGCCCAGGAAGGCTTGCTCATCCTGCCAGAGACCGTGCCATTTTTTCCGGATATAACTCCGACCACACTAACACCGTCAGCAGATTTCCTGGCACAGCTAACCAAAATGAACCGTCAAATTAGCCATGATCTCGGCCTCTCAGCCAGTCAATTCATCTATTCCCCACTAACACCGGGGTTACCCGCCCACTTTCCGGTGATTTTTACTAATTTGCCCCAACCAATAGACGCGATCGACTCGCCTACGGGGATCATCAGCCCACTGCGCTGGCGCGATAAAGTGGTTATCCCCATTCCAGAAGACTTATTAGCAGAGCAAGCCACTCTAGACGGTGTGTCATTAGAGACACGCAGAGCGCTGGCTATGGCTGCAGCTTCAACTGCTGTGGCTATGCGAAAAGACCCCCGAAATATATTGGTCCTAGGAGGAGACCTGACCTACAGTGAGTGGGGCGCTCCTCAAATCGCACGCGCTGGTTTCCGATATCTGGCTGCTCATCCGTGGATACGTATCCTGGGTGCCCACGACCTGCTCAGCGCACGCCCGTCAAATGACCTCTCCTTTACGGTTATCCCAACCAATGCTTCAGGTATTTCAACCGCAGATGGAGAGAAAATATCTCAAATTATTGAACAAATTAGCCAGTTGCAACCTTCTCCATTGAGCCAGGCAGCATGGCAGGCATTAAACTCCTTGTACGGGCCTATCTCGCCCCAACCTGACGAGCTCTCGCGCCTGCGAGCTATCTACGCCAACCAGCTTGAAGTCCTTATCGCCGCAGCGCAATGGTCAAAAAAACCCGCACACATCTCGTCCTGCGATACCGACCTCGATCTAGACGGCCAGTTGAATTGCGTCCTGGCTTCAGACGAAATATTCGCCGTATTTGATGAAACAGCAGGCTCACTGACCTATCTCTTTGTGAAAACTTCATCTGGCTTCCATCAAGTCATCGCCCCGTCTTCTCAATTTGCAGTTGGCCTCAGCGAATCTTCAGGCTGGATGTTAGATAAGGGACTGGGTGCCGATCCATCTATTATCCCTGGCGCCTTTAACGATGAGACGCAGCAGTACCAGGCCATATTTGAACCCCCTCAATTGACTTTCTTTAACCAGGAACTCACCAAGGTATACCGTCCGATACCTGGAGGCATAAGAGTTGAGTATCGCGCCTCCACTCCAATTTCTACTCGCTTACCCTTAGCTTTGGATCCATGGGTGCGATTTGGACCCTCTTGGGGAGAGCGGTATTCATGGAACGGCGATCCAGGGGGAGGCGTCTGGCGATTGTCGAGCGGGCCGAGCGTCCAAGTACGCTCAAATGGCCAAATTGAGATAAGCCATTTCGCTGAGACTCGCAGAATGATGTCATCCACAGAGAATCCAAATGCCGAGTACCCACCCAGCCATTTCTTACCGTTCCCTCTGGCAGTTTTAGATTTGCAGTCCCCCGGAGACCTTTTTGTGGAAATATTTTTATCTGAACAATAAGTGCCAGAGGAAAGGGATTAGTTTGGCTAATCCCCTTCCCCTTATACTTGCGATAGAAGTAAATCCAACGAACTCTCTTATCCGCTTATGTCCGCACCCGGATCACCCAGGCATCCATCGGCAGAGTACGTCCCTTTAACTCCAGGCGGCGAGGTTGCATATCAGCGGTATTTACCCTTGCTGCCTGGATGACGGCATCACTGGCAATCACCTCCCCCGAACCTGCTAGCGAACCCAAACGTGCAGCCGCGTTGACATCATCGCCCAAGACAGATATTGTTGCCCCACCCCCTTCAGCCATAACAGCTCCCACATAAGCCACACCGGTATGCACGCCGATGCCCACCTGAATCCAGGGACCGCTCGCATCAGCATACCCCGTTGCCTTGAGGATTTCCTTGCCCGCTTCTAATGCAGCTTGGGGGTGCGTCTCCCCTGCAAAACCAGGCACAAAAAAGCCATTCACCGCATCGCCGATCAATTTCTCGACCATCGCATTGGCATTAAAAAGCACCTTGGTAGTCGCCAAGTAAAAGCGATTGATGAGCTTGCTGTATTCCGCCGGGCTCATTGATTCCGCCAGGGTCGTGGAGCCGCGCACATCGGCAAACAGAAGGCTCATTTCAACCTCTGCCCCACCCTGGAAGCGTTCAGCAAACCGCTCGCATACATTGCACATATGAGGGTTGAGTGGTGAGGGCTGCAACCCAACAAGAATCTTCATCAATTTTCCGCCAATCCCATCAAATGGGTAATAACAAACCGAGCACCGTGGTTCGGTCGGTAGAAACCGTGCGATCGGTCTGAAAAAACTTGATTCATACCACGGCAAGTAGACGTCAGGTGGCACCTTGCCGCTCGTCATGTACGAGCGCCAGACCTCTTCACTTTTCTTTTCGTCGATAATTTTTCCTTCGGGTGGCATGAAATAGTATACTCACCTTCTTAGATTGAACAGCATTATCGGTAGAATTTATACCATATATCTATAAATTCGCCTGCTCCAAAACCTTGTTTCGTTTAGTCTCCAAGAAACTTTATATTCGTAATTGCTTATCTGAAATTTCACTTCTTCTGTATTGTCAGTGCCAGAATACCGGCAATTAGAGAAATCCCGGCAGTCATTTGGAATACCGGTATAAATCCCCAAACATCAGCCAGATAACCACTGAGCAGCGTTCCCAGCGCTCCACTGGAGAACATAAACCCAAGGATTAACCCCGAAGCCATGGCCATGCCACCAGGGATCATGCGTTGGGCGAGCACGACCAAGCTGCTGTGGACTGCGCCTGTCAAAGCGCCAGCCAGCGGCACCAAGACATATAACCAGGGCGACCAACCCACGCGCGAGATCAAGTAGAGAGGGATTGAGGCCAGGACCAAAGTAGCCGCAGCAACCCTTCTTTTACCAAATCGATCCGCCAGGTTACCGCCCATTCCGCTGCCAAAAGCTGAGCCACCCATGAAGGTTGCCGCAATCAATCCATATATGCTCGCACTTCTTCCTAGATCACTCAAGTATTTTGGCAAAAATGTGATCATGTTCTGTTGCGTCCACGCCTGAAAAGCCGCCACGATGGCAAACGCCAAAATTGGTAGCGCTTTCTTCTTCCAACGATTTATCTCTATTCGATCAGCAAAGCTTTTTCTAGTTCCCGATACGGATGGGCGAATAATGGTGACTTGGCTCAATTGTCGCGCAGCGTTCAAACCAGACAGCCCAACCAGGGCAACCAGCCAGATAAGACCAGCCAGACCAAATCGATCTAAGAGTGGGCCTGCAACAATCGGCCCGAAAAAATGGCCCGTCTGCCCAAATACAAAGAAATAAGCCGCAGAAGCGGTCTCTCTCCCGGAAAAATGTGTCCGGCCCCGCATGGTGGCTTGCATGGTGGCTCCTGGGTGGAATGCCGCTGAGCCCAGGCTAGCTAATACTAGTAACCATAATGCCAGGGTACCAGGTGTGACCAGAGCTAGCGAGAAGAATGCAGCGATCCATATAACGCCTCCAGCAACCACCCAACGCGGCCCCAAACGGTCAGCTAAATAGCCAAAGATTGGTTGAAACAGCGCTCCAGCAATTACATAAATGGTACTGAAGAATCCCAGGGTTGTATTGGTCAAGCCTAGCGGCACACTAAGAAAAGCCAGGATGACCGCACGTTGCCCATTAAGCAGGTCAACAGCAAAATGGCTTATCGCCACAGATGAAAACAGGGCATCGAAGAGCAGCGGCATTTGCAAGGCCCTTTATTCTAGATAAAGTTTTCGATCCAAGATGATTTGGTAAACCGCGGGTGGCAGATAATAACGAAAAAGTCTGCCTTGGGCTACCCTGGCGCGGATATCAGACGATGCGATCTCCAACAAGGGCGCCTCGACAAAGCGAACTTTATGCGCGATGCCGGGGATTTGTTTCTCCAATCTATCTAAATTCGCTTGCTCCCCGGGTCGCGCCATCACACCGATGGCATCACAGGCATTCACGAATTCGTCTGGTTTAAACCAAGTCGGCAAGTCATGCAGTGAATCACCCCCCATCAAGTAGATCAATTCAGCCTCGGGATGGGATCGGGCAATCAGGCGGAGGGTATCCACCGCGTAATGCGGCGCAGAGCGATCAATATCCACACGGGAGATCTCAAAGTCGGGATTATCACAGGTTGCAACGGAAAGCATATCTAGCCGATGTTGCAGCGCTGTTATTATCTGCCCTGTCTTGTGCGGCGGGCCTGCCGTAAGTACCCACAACACCTTATCCAGACCAAGCTGAGACTGTGCCTCTTGGGCTAAGATTAAATGCCCAAGGTGCGGAGGGTCAAATGTCCCGCCGAAAACACCCAGTACCAACTAATCCTCCCACTCCAGCTCAAACTCGCCGATATATACTGTGTCCCCTGTTTTCACACCTGCCTGGCGCAAAGCATCCTCGATACCCAAGGTCTGCAGAATGCGTTGAAATCTGCGCACCGATTGATCATATTCCCAGTACGTCATGGCAGCAGCTCGCTCAATTGCTTCTCCAGAAACCCTCCAGCCTTTTGGCTCGCGCTGAACATGGAACTCGCGCGGGTCGCTAGGAACCCGATAGACCGGCATAGCAGCTATCTCACTCGCAGGGGGTACCTGATCCAGCAGTTGAGCCGTCCTATAGAGCAGCTGACGCACATTGGTGCCGGCAAGAGCAGAAACTGCCATGGGCTCGTAACCACGCTCTTTCAGTGATGTCTCTATTTTGTCCCATATAGCTGCCACTTCTGGCAGATCAATTTTATTGAGGGCTACAATCTGGGGCTTTTCGCCCAGGTCTGGATCAAAAAGCGCCAGCTCGCTATTGATCTGCGCCAAATCGAGCAGCGGGTCTTCCGCCAGACCATCAAGCAGATGGATTAAGACACGCGTACGTTGAATGTGACGCAAGAAGTCATGCCCAAGACCTAAGCCCATGTGCGCACCTTCGATCAAACCAGGGATATCCGCCAGGACAAGCGTCGTTTCGTCATCCAGCTCAGACACACCCAGATTGGGCTCTAGAGTGGTAAAGGGATAGGGCGCGATCTTTGGCTTTGCATTAGAGACCGAAGCTAGAAGCGTAGATTTCCCAGCATTCGGAACGCCAACGATGCCGATATCAGCAATCAGCTTGAGCTCCAAGCGCAACTGGCGTTCTTGGGCAGGCTCGCCACGCTCAGCCTGGCGCGGAGCCTGGTTGCGGGACGAGGTAAAACGAGCATTGCCGCGCCCGCCCCTGCCTCCCTTAGCCACTAGCATACGCTGCTCTGCTTGCGTCAAATCACCCAGCGTCTCGCCGGTCTCATCATCATAGACGATAGTCCCTGGTGGGACATTGATAAATAGATCTTCGCCTGATCGCCCAGTCATGTTCTGCTTGCCGCCCCTCACCCCATCTTGGGCTTGAAAGCGAGATTTG
>DATCYX010000392.1:0-3818 GCA_036526235.1 Anaerolineales bacterium
ACCCGATGACAAGGAAGGATCCCCACCAGCTTTTGCCAAAGATCAGAAACCCTAGCACTGTGATGCCGACGGCGATGAACGCTGCTAGTGCAGCCTGGAAGTCACTGCTCGTCAGCAGCGCAGGTAGCGCCGCCACGACTGGGAGCACCAGCCAGTACTGGCGGCGTTGCTGTTTCATAAACAGACCGGCAACGACGATCCCGGCGGCCACCCAACCAAGCTGGGCGATTGCCATGAGTGCAGCGGGAGCATCCCGGCGGCCCTCAGCGCGGGCCTTGAGCCCAAGCAGCATGCGCCGACTCATGGTGAAGACCAGGGGCTCCCATACCATCGTTGTCACCAGGCTAGATGGTCCCGATTGACCGCGCACGATCAGCCGCGAGGTGTGCTCGTTGATCGGCACGATGACATGGGCTCCAAACATCTCGAGAACAAGCGCATGGCCCGGCTCGCTGATCAGCACTGGACTCACCGCCTCTTTTCCCAGACCCCAGAGGTAATCGGGTGGGACCAGCCGCCAAGCATCCCCGACAGCCAGATCTTGCCACTCCGGGTGAATCTCGTTAGCATTGTGTATATCAGCCCCGATGAGGTTTTCGAGCCAGGTGTACGTGTAGAAGCCGGCGCGGTCCTGGCCGATCTGGACCAGCCACTGCCAGACTACGTCTGACGGCGCGTTGATAGTGATTGCCAGGGTCGATTGTGGGATGCGATCCAGATTGAATTCGTCGCCGGGTAGAGCCATCTGCTGTTCAGATGCGGTGGAACCCCAGTTCGCCATCCATGGATGAATGCCGGTCCAATAGACAGTTACCAGCAACAATACGAACGGAATGGCGTAGCGCAGACGTAGTGCCTTTACAACAGCAGAGATCTTCGTGTGTACCATGGTGATCTCCTCTCAAGATGTGCGGGAGTGCGAACTTTTACCCAAATTGGCTGGCTGACCGAGCTCCGTGATCGTTTTGATTGTCTTAGCAGTGTACCAGCCGGTGTGCCAGCGCCACAGCCGCGCATCAAGGTTTTTTAAATGGAACCAGTCGATCGACCCTTGCTAAATAATCCTCATACTCCTTGCCGAAGGCCGTCGTGAGTTGCTTCTCCTCAGTGCCGATGAAAATCATCACGCCGACATACAGGAAGATCGAAGGCACAAAATAAACCCAGGTTAGCATTATCAGCGCGACGGCGGGAAGGACAAAGAACGTCACACTGGAGTAGATTGGATTGCGGACAACGCCGTATGCGCCGGTGGTTACTAGCTTACCTTTGGAGAAGCCCGCCATTAATTGGATAACCGCAGTCATCCAAAGGATCAACCCAAGAAGGAGTAATAAATATCCCACGGGCTTGATAAAACCGATGCTCTCGGGCAATGCTGCGAATTGGGGGAAATAGGCCTGGACCAATATGGCTGCAATCAAAGACGGCAGCATAAAAAGGATGATTTTCCCGCCCTGCCCGACGATATTCATTCCATTTTGCATCTTGAAGATGTTTATCATGATGCGTCTCCTGTTTGTTGGATTTTCATTGACGGTTGACAACATGCCGCCTGGGCTCTAATTGGTGTTGACGATCACGTTGCCTGCGCCGCTTTGAACTGTGATCTCTACCTTATTGGCGGCACTATCGAAGTCGGACGACTGGTACGTGTTGTCCTCAGTCTTGTTGAAGCGCGGGTCCATGATCGTTTTACCCAGCCCAGTGGTAGCGTGAATGATAGCTGCTACGCCGCTCGGGATGCTCACCACGACGTTGCCCGCGCCTGTCTTGGCAGTAACGCTCAAGTTAGCTACGTTGTCAGGCAGGACCACGTCCATGTTGCCCCCGCCGGTGTAGGCTGAGAGGTGGGTAACAGCCATACCGCTCAGGTCTATCTTGACGTTGCCGCCATCGCTGTGGGCCGTAATGTCAGAAGAGACCCGGGGATTAAGGTGAATCTGCCACTCAGTTGCTCCGTTGCAAGCCGCCCAGGGGAATCGGAACCAGGGTTGTCTGTTACCACCTCCATTCAGCGTGAGGGTAGCCTGGCCGTTTCTTATAACCAGGTTTCGGGTGGGCAGGCTCTCTAAGTACTCCAGCGTGCCGCTGGCCAGCACCTGCTCGCTGCCGGTAAGCTGGTCGATCGTCAGGTTGCCGTCACCTGCATGGATGTCAATCTTGGCAGTCGTTGCGCCGTTGAGAGGCTCCGAAAGTTTCTCTGTGAGTACGTTCTTGGTCATAATTACACCTCCTTATCATGCCGGACGGAATGCAGTCCGGGCTCTCTTGATTCTTCCTTAGATGATGAATACTTTCTGTTGATCATCTGCTTATGTCCATTATTCGGTCTTCAAGTTAAGAGTCCCTGCTCCCATCTTGACCGTGATCGTGATGGTGGGACCGCTGCCTGAAAGTGTATAGGCGTTGTCTTTCTGGCTCCAACCACCGTCTGTGTTGACGGTTGACAGGCCGCCATCGAAGGTGACCTGGGCGTTGACGCCCGCAGGAACGATGATAGTCACCGTGCCAACGCCCGAATCGATCGCCACGCTGGCATCGCGCTGCAAATCGCCGTCAAAACTCAACGTGTATTCGCCTGCGCCAGAAGCAAAGGCCATCTGCTCGAAGTTCGCGTTCGCCAGGCCTTTCAACTCAATGCTGGAGCCGCCTGTGGAGAATGCGAAGGACGACATGACAACCCGGTTTGGTTCGGAGAACGCACCTGTAAGGTCTGATCCTCCCTCTGATATCGTCAGCTTTTCCAACGAAAGCCCGCCCAGCTCGAAACTGCCAGTGTAGGCGCCTGCCTGAATATTCAAGCTCATCGGCGTATTTGCAAGCTGCAAATCCCATTTGTTAATGACATTGTCCTTGAAGACCGGAATGCCTTCGATCTTCATATCGCCGGCGCGCAAGGTGTATGACGAACCGGCCGCTTCGATGCTTGGCTCGAATTCAGCAACGTTATAGGTAGCTGTGCCAGAAGCCAGGTATCCGCTTGCTCCCGGAGCCAGCTTCAGTTCGCCTGCCACGAACTCCAGTTTGAGCTCCACGCCGGTCGATGCTTCTTCAGGCATGGGGAGCTGGATATCGACAGTCTGGGTGGGTCCTGTTTCGATTTGAGTAACAGGCGGTTTGATGTTGATGCCGCAGGCCATGGTAACCAGGGCCAGAACGAGAACGGCGGCAAGAATATGTTTGCGGTGGTTCATTTTTTTCTCCTGATGAGTACCTGTTTATAGTGTAGCGTGTGCTTAGAAAGCTCGCATCTGCCAAAGGTTATATCTAGGGTTTATCTAAAGGGTTTACTTTAGGGATCAGCATAGGCGGATGCGGATCATCACCACAGATTGTGCGGCTTTCTCAATTTCTTCTGCTCTTGGGTTTCTGTGGTCGTCGAAGGTCACACCGTAATACCTGGCGTCGCTCGGCACCTTCCGCAGATGCGCTGCCAGCCCAGCGGCGACAGCACCCTTGTCCTCGGCAACCGCTTCTGCCAGGCCTTGGAGCTCTCGTCCCTGGATGAGCAATGAGACTGAGGCGCCGCCGTGCAGGTTTTTCCACCAGTCTGCATGGGTAAAAACGTATACCTGATCTCCGTTTTGAGAATAGCTGACTGGGGTGGTGTAGGTCTTCCCGCTCTTGCGCCCGGTGAAGGTGATCAGCAGGACGGTTTTGCTGACTATTCCGTGCACAGGCGAGCGCAAGACGAGCTTCATGGTGCGATTGACGAAGGGGGGGATAGTGGGAGTTTGGGACATTTCAGCCTCTTTCTTATGGTTTCATCTGCTCGGCTAGGTGTGCCTGGTAAGCTTTCCAGCCGGGGCACCAGC
>DATCYX010000393.1:0-11939 GCA_036526235.1 Anaerolineales bacterium
CTCCAACAGCGCAATATTGGATTGCGCGGCCGGGTAGTGATGGTCGGTCGGGATATCGGCACGGTAGTAATGCCAGAAGCTGCCCTGAAAATTTACCTGGACGCTTCGGCGGAGGAGCGTGCCCGCCGGCGCTATTTGGAATTGCAGGCACGTGGCGAGCAACCTGACCAAGAGGCTATTCTGCAGGCCATGCTGGCGCGTGACCGCATCGATTCAACCCGCGACCTGGCACCTTTGCGGCCTGCCGAAGATGCGGTGGTTCTGGTCACTGATGGGCTGGATGCCGACCAGGTGCTGGAAAAGGCAAAAGAGCTGGCCAGCCAGGCTGGGATAAGTGCTTGAGATGAGCGGCGTTTACAAACTACCTATGGGTATTCGCCTAGCACGTAGGATATTAAGACCTCTGTTTCGAGGTATTTTTCGATTAATCAGCAAGGTGAATATTATCGGTATGGAGAACATTCCTCGGCAGGGGGGGTATCTCATTGCGGCGAATCATGTTTCATTGTACGATCCTCCCTTGGTGCTGGCCTTTTGGCCTACGGAGCCAGAGGCGGTAGGTGCTGTGGATATCTGGCAGCGTCCCGGACAGTCGCTTCTGGTTCGTATGTATGGTGCAATCCCGGTGCACCGGGGCGAATATGACCGCCATTTAATGAATACTGCCCAGGCTGCCTTGCTATCTGGCAAATCCATAATGATTATGCCTGAAGGAACTCGTTCGCACGCGCCGGGTATGCGTCGTGCCGCACCGGGTGTCGCTTATCTTATTGAGAAGACAGACGTGCCTGTTGTCCCGGTTGGCGTGGTGGGCACAACGGATGACTTTTTTCAGCGAGCTATGCGGGGAGAAAAGCCATCATTGTACATGTACATCGGTGCCCCCTTCCGGTTGCCACTGGTGGACGGCAAAGGAGAAGATCGTCGCCGAAGGCGCCAGGAAAATGCTGATCTGATTATGGCGCATATCGCTGCATTGTTACCGCCTGAGTACCAGGGTGTATATGCCAACACAACCCGGATCTCATCCTGACGCAAAACCGCGAAGCACGTTGATACGCCCAGAGATCACCCGCTTGCCGAGCTTGACTTTTTGGCGGCGAGTATTCCGAAGGTTGATAAAATGGTTCGTGCGCGTATTGGTCTGGTTATTCACTGAAATGCGCACAGAAGGGCTCGAGCATGTCCCTCGTCATGGACCAATCCTGGTGGTCTCAAACCACCTGGGGGATGCCGATTTGATTGTGGGGATGGCGTATTCACCTTACGAAGTGGAAGTTCTATCGAAGGCCGAGCTTTATGATTATCCAATACTCGGTATACTAATGGACGCCTATGGGATAATCTGGGTGCACCGCGGCCAGCCAGATCGCCGTGCCTTGCGCGCCGCACTGGAAGCGCTGCGACAAGGGCGGGTGGTAGGCATTGCACCGGAAGGACGAGAGAGCCTGACTGGCTCGCTGGAAGAGGGCACTGGTGGGGCAGCTTACCTGGCACTCAAAGCGAATGTCCCTATTCTCCCCGTAACGTTCACGGGAACCGAAAACAAGCGCATCTATGCAAATATGAAGCGCCTGCGTAAAACCCGAGTAACAATGACCGTTGGAGCTAAATTCCGGCTGGAAAACCTGCCAGACCGGCGTAAGGCCATTGATGCAGGCACCCAGAAAATCATGCAAACCTTAGCCGAGCAATTACCGCTAGATTACCAAGGCGTTTATCCGAAGTGAATAATGGGCACTCGCAGACAACTTGCACTGTTTAGTAGCATGCTGGCAATTTATGCAGCCCTGACCTTTATTTCATACTATGGGTTTCTCGATCAAATGACCCAATTGCCAGGTGTTGAGCCGGGCTTTGACTATAACCAGCGTTGGATCTATGGATTGGCGAACGCTGGATTGATAATTGTTGTATATGGTTTATTGGGTCTGGCTGGATACTGGTTCGCCCGCAAGTTAAACTGGCCTGGTATTTACCGTGAGGGGGCGGACTGGCGTGGCTGGCTGCTCAAGCCAATGGCTATTGGCCTGTTGCTAGGTTTTATTGTGATTGTTATGGACCGTATATTTGCGGTACTTATCGCCTGGGATGGTTTTCCACACCCGCAGTTTCCTTTGTCTCTGATTGCGTCTGCCACGGCAGGGATCGGTGAAGAGATCATCTTTCGGGTATTCGTCATGGGATTATGGGCGTACCTGCTCAACCGTTTCCTGAGTCGCTGGATCTCGATGAGGGTCGCCTTTTGGGTTGCAAATTTCATCGCTGCGATGGCGTTTGGTGCGGCGCATTTGGGTTCGGCTATGGTTATATTGGGCGGCACCAGCTTAGACGTAATCTCACCGCTTGTCATGGGCGAGATTTTCTTGATTAATGGAATTGTCGGGATGGTGGCAGGCGAGCGATATGTGCAACAGGGATTAGTCGCCGCAGCTGGTATTCATTTTTGGATGGATATTGTTTGGCATGTCGTCTGGCCTGTATTTCTTTCATCGCTCTGATTGGGGATAAGCTGTGTCCGAAAGATCAACATCGCTCTATTCATCCAAATATCGGCATACTGATTGGGATAGACGTCGCCGAGTTTTACGCTGGCTGCTCAAGTACATAGGCTTCACCCTTTTGGCTAAATTGGACCGCGTAGAAGGGCTAGAAAATGTGCCCGCCCAGGGTCCGGCGATATTGATGATTAACCATATTGCCTTTATCGATCCGATTGTAGTATTGCACGTCATGCCGCGCAATATTATCCCTCTAGCCAAAATCGAAGTTTACAATTACCCGTTGGTGGGGATATTTCCCAGGCTGTGGGGAGTGATCCCAGTACGCCGCGAGGAAGTGGATCGGCGGGCGGTGCAGCAAGTGTTGGAGGTGCTGCGCGCGGGGGAGATGGTGCTCGTAGCACCTGAGGGGACGCGGGCTTCACACCTGTCTCGCGGCAAGGAGGGCATTGCCTATCTCTCCAGCCATTCAGGTACCCCCATCGTGCCTGTGGCGATCGAAGGCACCGAGGGGTTCCCATCCCTCCGTTTCTTTTCGCTGGCTTGGAAGACCGATGGAGCCGTCGTGCGTTTCGGACGACCATTTCGTTTTCGTCCCGATCTGAAGCGACCCGACCGCGAGCAGCTACGCCAGATGAGTGATGAAGCCATGTATATACTAGCAGCCATGCTTCCAGAAAGGCGAAGGGGATATTATGCTGACCTGTCTCAAGCTACACAGGAGACCATCGAGTGGGTATGATTGGCAAGGCATTCACAAGGTCTAAATGCCACGAACGAGATGGATAGGTGGTGGTCTGGTATCCATGCTATAATCATCCAGGCATGTTAATTGCAACCGCCCAGGATATATGACGTTCCTGCTATCGCTCTTCACTTCCCCAGCATATATTGATCTTCCGCAAAGTCTGGTGGGACGCCTGATTGTAGGGGTCTTTTGGGTACTGGGAGTGGCGTTGCTGGTACTGTTCTTACGTCGCTGGCGCGCTTTTCACCGTTCCCGTACCACCCGTTTTTGGGGGATCCTAGCCATTTTGGCTGTCTTAGTTCCACTAACAAGTTTATTCATTGGTTTGCGGCTTGCCGCCAGGGGTGCCCTCCCACCTCCGGGTATCCCCATTGATCGTCTTGGTCCTGCGATGATGATCTTTATCGCGGTACCCTGGACCTTGGCAGGGGGATTTCTGGGAATCGTGCCAGCAGCAGCCTTGGCGGGCTTCTCCGGCTTGTTGCTGGGTTTGTGGGATACGCACAACCCGTTTACTCCCTTAGAATTCGCCTTTTTAGGAATACTTTTCAGTGCAGCTATCAACCAGCGCTACAGGACGCGCTCGTATGTGTTGCTACGCCACCCACTGTTTACGTCACTGTTGATCGCGGCTTTCTACCCGCTCATCGCTTTGGTCAGTGCCTCTTTAATCGCCGATGGGCCGCTTGCCATTCGATTGGATTATGCCATCGCCCGGTTGGGGGCGGCTTCTCTGTCAGTGGGCATTCCGCTGTTGGTGGCAGGTCTATTCTCAGAGGTGGTAGCGGCTTCATTTCCGGGCGCCTGGGGTAGGATTGGGCTGTTGTTGCCTTCTCCAGCAGAGAAAAGCCTGCAAGCTCGGTTTTTATATGGTACTGCTCCATTGGCGTTCATTCTGACAGTGTTGTTGATGGTGGGGGATTGGGTGGTGGCGGGCGCGGCAGCCCGCCAGATCTTGCGCGACCGCATGGCAGATGCTGCTCGTTTGGCTTCGGAAGGCGTGCCTTTCTTCCTAGAGGCCGGGCAGAACCTGATCGCACAGCTCTCTTCTGACCCGCGCTTGTATACGAGCGACCCAGACGATCTGATCGGCGTCCTGGCGCAAGACTTGAGGAGTGTCCCTTTCTTCACCCAGTTGTTTATACTTGATGAAGTTGGAAATCCGCTGGCTGGTTATCCAATTGAGAACTATGCCAGTGCCCAACCCCCTCCTGAAGAGCAAATGGGGATTCAGCTATCCCTGGCAGGTGTGCCTTACCAGATATATACTGTGCCACCTGATAGTGATGATAAAGCCTCCAAGGTCTCGTTTGTTGCTGCAATCCGCGACGAAAATGAGAGTGTGCGGGGTGTCTTGATTGGGCGCACAGAGCTAGACGTCAATCCCTTTACCAAACCCATTATTGCCAGCCTGAGCAGCCTGGCTGGCTCAGATGGCGAGGGCATCTTGCTGGATGAAGATGGGCGAATCTTATACCACTCGAACCCAGCCTTGTTGATGGCGGTCTATACCGGGCGGACGGCTGAGGGACCAGAATTTTACAACGATACCGCTCCAGATGGCACTCGCCGTCTAGTCTATTACCAACCTGCTTTGGGGCGTCCTTGGGCAGTGGTGCTGACCGTCCCCGCGCGGCGTACCCAGCAGATCGCGCTCAATATCGCTGGCCCCTTGCTGGGTATGATTGTCCTGCTAGCGATATTCTCCGTCTTGCTGCTTCGTTTTGGTTTGCGCGTGGTGACCGCTTCCCTAAAGAGGCTGGCGGTGCAGGCTGGGGTAATCGCACAGGGTCAATTAGACACCCCGATCAGCTTCAATGGTGAAGATGAAGTTGGGCAATTAGGCCGCGCTTTTGAGCAGATGCGCCTCAGCTTGAAAGCCAGATTAGATGAATTAAACAGGCTTTTGCTCGTCAGCCAGGGAGTAGCTTATAGTCTAGAGATGGATCAGGCGGTCAAGCCTTTGCTTGAAGCTTCTCTGAGCTCGGGGGCGAGCTCGGCCAGGGTGGTTTTGGCTCCCGAGACGGTACCCGATCTGGAGGGTAGCCCGGTTTCTCCAACTGTTTACGCAATCGGTTCTGCCGGGGATACGTATGCTTATCTCGATGATCAGATCTTGGAGTTGACGCGCAATCAGGAGCGTGTGGTAATGCACAGCCTGGCTCGCCCGCGTTTGATCAATTTCAAGGCGGACGACTTGCGACCACAAGCTTTGATGGCCTTACCCCTGCGCCACGAAAACCAGTATTACGGCGCTCTTTGGACTGCCTATGACCAATCCCATAAATTCGGGGAGGAAGAGATACGTTTCCAGGTTACTCTAGCCGGACAAGCCGCTCTTGCGGCTGCCAATGCCCGCTTGTATATGAATGCAGAGATTGGCAGGCAGCGCTTGGCAGCTATCCTGGCTTCTACCCCAGACCCGGTGCTTGTGACTGATCAGCAAAATCGCTTGTTGCTCTCCAATCCGGCAGCCTGGCGCGCCTTAGGACTGGGCGTGGAATGGGAGGAGGGTCAGCCGATTGAACGCGCAGTTTCTGAGATCCCCTTGCTGGAACTCATCCACTCGTCTGACGATAAGCGTTCTGTGGAGGTCACCTTACCCGATGGGCGCGTGTACTACGCCACAGCTTCATCGGTTATTGCTGATGGAATCCGTGTGGGACGGGTGTGCATTTTGCGAGACATCACCTATTTCAAAGAGTTGGATTCCCTTAAGTCGGAATTTGTCTCTACGGTGAGTCATGATCTGCGCTCCCCGCTGACGTTGATGCGCGGCTACGCCACCATGTTGGAGATGGTAGGTGAGCTAAACGAACAACAGGCTGGTTATGTGCGTAAAATTGTAACTAGCGTGGAGTCGATGACCAAGCTGGTTGGCAACCTGCTCGACCTGGGACGCATAGAAGCGGGCATTGATCTTCAATTAGAGATGATCCATGTTCAGGATGTGATCGAACGCGTCATTGGCGCCCTTCAACTGCAAGCCACTCAGAAGCGTGTGCAGCTGGTTAATGAGGTTGTGCGGCAAGTAGTTCCGGTTATTGAGGCTGACCAGGCATTGCTGCAGCAAGCTTTGCACAATCTGGTGGATAACGCCATTAAATATACGGAGAGCGGTGGGAAGGTGAGTGTGCGCGTGCGGACCAAAGTGGGGGTCGCCAGCGAACCAGATTACCTGGTGATTGAGGTGCAGGATAACGGCATTGGCATAGCACCAGTGGATCAGCCACGATTATTCGAGAAGTTCTTTCGGGGCGCGCAAGAGGGTGGAAAGAAACAAGGAGGATCTGGTCTTGGTTTAGCCATCGTTAAGTCGATTGCTGAACGCCACGGTGGCAAAGTGTGGATGGAGAGCCAATTAGGCAGGGGAAGTACCTTCTATTTATCCATCCCATTCAGACAGCGGAAAGGGGATTTAACGTAATTGATTTTTTGATTCAAGTGAAATTTGCGTAATTTTCCTCTTGACCAACCGTGATCATGGTTGGTATAATGTATTCAGATGATAAATCAATGAGGTAGCGCGCGTGATAAGCGCTTGAGACGGAGGTGCTCAATGCGCTTGTCTTTGTTTGTATTAAGCTTTTAAATATTACGATCCCCGAACCAATTGATGCTAAGACGCCACTCAAAAACGGTTTCAACAGCGGCAGCGAAACCGCTGTGGATGGTAAAAGTGTGTCTTCTTTTTAGGTTAGTGGTGGATTAGAGATTAGATGTAGGAGGCAGCCGAGTGGAAACTAAAGGGTTGACCAGACTTCGTATCAGCCTGGCTTCGCCAGAGACTATCCAGAGTTGGTCTTATGGAGAGGTCTTAAAGCCAGAAACCATCAACTACCGCCGATTGCGCCCAGAGAAAGATGGCCTCTTCTGTGAGGCGATCTTTGGTCCCACACGGGATTGGCAGTGCTATTGCGGTAAATATAAGAATATTCGTTATAAAGGTATTATCTGTGACAAATGCGGGGTAGAAGTCACTCGCTCTTCAGTGCGTCGCGAGCGCATGGGGCATATCGAGTTATCTGCCCCTGTAGCGCACGTTTGGTACACACGCCGCATTCCGTCGTATTTAGGTTTGTTGCTGGATATTTCCCGGCGCAATCTAGACCGGGTGTTGTATTTCGCTCAATATGTGGTGACCTACGTTGATGAAGATGCACGCCAGAAAGCTCTCAAGCGCTTGGAGGACAAGATTACTGTCACTGAGCGCGAGCAAGCGTTAAAAATCAACACCCGCATTGCAGAAGTCAAGGGAGAGCGTGATCGAACTCTGGCAGAGTTGAATCAGCGCAGGTCCGAGATTGAAAAGCGATTTGAAGATACGATCGCTGAGCAGCTCGACCCTATCATCAAAGGTGGC
Organism: Anaerolineales bacterium; assembly: GCA_036526235.1. Lineage (GTDB taxonomy): Bacteria > Chloroflexota > Anaerolineae > Anaerolineales > UBA4823 > DATCYX01. The sequence continues at coordinate 7,613 of DATCYX010000393.1, forward strand.
CAGCGCCTTGAGGCTTCTCTACGTGAGCAAATGGGTCAGGCACCTCGCACAGCCATACATTTCCCCGACACCGATATCGTCATCGTTGAAGCTGGCAAGACAATCAATAACCGGAATCTGTCCAGCGTGCAGAGCGTGGTCAAGGAACGCCTGGAAGAGCTTGAGAATGAGCTGAAGGATCAGAAGCAGCGCGAGCTTGATAGCAACAAGATGGAAGTCGAGCGCGTGCGCGCGCAGGCTGATCTTGAGATGGAGAACCTGCGCATGCAATTGGACGATCAGGCATCTTCAGTACGCGATGAAAATGCCCGCATGCGAGACGAGCTGCTGGAATTGCGCCCGCTCACCTTTATGGGTGAGAGCCGCTTCCGTGAGCTTAAGCAACGCTGGGGACAGGTTTTTCGCGCCGACATGGGTGCAGAAGCTTTCTATGACATCTTGCGCCGCCTGGATCTGGATAAGCTGGCTCAGGAATTATGGGTGGAAGTGAGGACATCGCGCAGCAAGCAAAAGCGCAAAAAAGCGACCAAACGTCTTAAGGTTGTTGAGGCTTTCCGCCGTTCTGCTAACCGACCGGAGTGGATGGTTTTGACCATTTTGCCGGTTATCCCGCCTGATCTACGTCCTATGGTGCAGTTAGACGGTGGGCGTTTTGCCACCTCTGACCTGAACGACCTGTACCGACGGGTTATCAATCGCAATAACCGCCTCAAGCGCTTGCTGGAATTGGGTGCTCCAGATGTCATCGTGCGCAACGAAAAGCGCATGTTGCAAGAGGCAGTTGACTCGCTCATCGATAATTCGCAGCGCGGTAAAGCGCTCTCTCGCCGTGGCCGCCGCGAGTTGAAATCACTCAGCGATATGCTCAAAGGCAAAAAGGGTCGCTTCCGCCGCAACCTTTTGGGTAAGCGCGTGGACTACTCGGGGCGTTCGGTGATTGTGGTTGGTCCGAAGCTTAAGCTGTATCAATGCGGCTTGCCCAAGAACATGGCCCTTGAGCTGTACCGTCCCTTTGTAATCTCCCGCCTGGTGACGCATAACTACGCCGCCAATGTAAAAGGCGCCAAGCGCTTCATCGAGCGCAACCGTCCTGAAGTTTGGGAAGTGCTAGAAGAGGTCATCCGGGAACGACCAGTTTTACTTAACCGGGCTCCCACGCTGCACCGCTTGGGCATCCAGGCGTTTGAGCCGGTGCTCATCGAAGGTAGCGCAATCCAGTTGCACCCATTGGTTACCACTGCTTTCAATGCCGACTTTGACGGTGACCAAATGGCGGTTCACGTCCCGCTCTCCCAGAAAGCTGTCTGGGAGGCACGCCAGCTAATGCTCTCTTCCAAGAACCTGCTGAAACCGGCCGATGGTGAGCCGATCATCAGCCCATCCAAGGATATGGTCTTGGGTGTTTATTATCTGACCAAGAGTGATGAAAGCGTGCATAATGGGGATGGGCATATTTTCGGTAACATGGACGAAGTAGAACTGGCCTACAGTTTGAATATAGTCGATATCCATTCTCGTATCAAGCTTAGGACAGATACCTGGTTTGACGATCAAAACAACCGCTTGCCGAAAGCGGAAGATCGCATCATCGAGACAACGGTTGGGCGCGTGATCTTCAACCGTGTCCTACCGACCCAGATGCAGTACGTAAACTGGGTGCTGGACAAGGGTGGGTTGAAAGATCTAATAGCTGACCTGTATGAAATCTGTGGTGAAGAGAACACACCTGATATCGCGGATGCCATCAAAGATATCGGCTTTACTTATGCTACCCGGTCGGGCTACTCCCTGGCCGTGTCTGATATCACGGTGCCGTTGGAGAAACAGAGCATCATTCAGGATGCGCTCCAGGAGCAAGAAACCGTGCAGCGCGACTTCCGGCGTGGTTTGCTCACTGAGCAGGAGCAAAATGAGCGCATCATCGAGATCTGGCAGCGCACGACCAACTCCGTTGCCGATGCTGTAAAGCGCACAATGGATCCTAACGGCAACCTGGCAGCGCAGGCTATCTCTGGAGCAACCAAAGGTGGCTTTGGGCCTATTTCCCAGTTAGCTGGTATGCGCGGCCTGATGGCTGATCCTTCCGGACGTATCATCCCCCTGCCCATCCGTTCGAACTTCCGCGAAGGCTTGACCGCGCTGGAATACTTTATTTCTACCCACGGTGCACGCAAGGGTCTTGCTGACACGGCCCTGCGCACCGCTGACGCAGGTTATCTCACGCGGCGTCTTGTGGATGTGGCTCAGGATGTCATCATTAATGATGATGATTGTGGCACAGCGGATGGAATCTGGATCAGGCGCAGTGATGATATTGCCGGTCAATCGATATCTGTCCGGCTATATGGCCGATTGGTGGCAGAGCGCGTGGTCGATCCAGAGACTGGCGAGATATTGGCCGAGTATAACGATGTGCTGGATCATGAGCGCGTGCGTCGTATTGCCAATTCCAATGTGCAGGAAGTAAAAGCTCGATCACCGCTGACTTGCGAGTTGATTCACGGCATATGTACGAAGTGCTACGGCCTTGATTTGGGACGCGGTAAACTGGTGGAGGTGGGTTCGGCGGTCGGCATTGTAGCCGCTCAATCCATCGGCGAGCCGGGCACGCAACTCACCCTGCGAACTTTCCATACTGGCGGCGTCGCGGCGGGTGGTGACATTACGACGGGTCTACCCCGTGTTGAAGAGCTCTTCGAAGCCCGCAAGATGCCCAAGGGCGAAGCGGTTGTCACCGAGATCGCTGGTCGCGCTTCTGTGATGCAATCGGACCGATATAGCGATTTGCGCATGGTGCGGGTGGAACACTCTGAGATGGTAAGTAATGAGTATAGCATCCCTGAGGAATGGACCATCGTTGCCGAAGATGGATCGGAGGTCAGCCAAGGTGATGTGCTTGCATTCCTTGGTGAAGACGCCTCGATCACTACTGAGCATGCCGGTCGCGTCCGCCTGGAAGACCGGAATGTGATCGTCTCGTATGAGGATCGGCAAGAGAAGGAGTACGAAATACCCAGCACTGCCCGCCTGATTGTGCGCGATGGCGATCTGGTTGAGCCAGGCCAGCCGCTGACTGAAGGCTCCCTAAACCCGCATCAGATTCTGCGCATCCAGGGACGCACGGCGTGCCAGATATACCTGCTATCTGAGGTACAGAAAGTCTACAGGTCGCAGGGTCAAAACATCAACGATAAGCACTTTGAAGTGATTATTCGTAAAATGATGTCTAAGGTCCAGGTGCTTCGCCCCGGCGACAGTGGCTACTTGCCTGGAGATTTAATGGATCGTTTAGAGATCAAGCGTACCAACGAGCAATTGCTCACGGATAGCAAGCGTGTAGCCAAATCGGTGGATGTTCTGCTTGGGATCACCAAGGCATCTCTGAGTACGGACTCCTTCCTTTCAGCCTCATCCTTCCAGCACACAATTAAAGTGCTGGCACAGGCTGCTATCGCGGCCAGTGAAGATCCGCTATATGGCTTGAAAGAGAATGTCATTATCGGCAAGCTTATCCCTGCTGGGACGGGATTTGTTCGCGGCCGTTTTGGTGATGAGAACCTGCCGCAATATGTAGATAGCGGCGAAGATGTTGGGGACGACGAAACGGATGACATCTTCGACGCAGAGTTTGATGCGCAAACTTTCGCAGCGGATTGATAAAAATAAAAATAAAAAGTGGGCGGTTCAGAAACCGCCCACTTTTTATTTCTGCGCCATGAGAACCTCTAATTTACCCTTTACCGAAGGCCATTCTTCAATGAGGATACTGTAATATACCGAGTGACGGTAAACGCCATCGCCCAGGATCATGTGGTTGCGCAGCACGCCTTCCCAGACGGCGCCAATACGTTCCAGGGCGCGTTGGGAGCGTTCGTTGCGCAGATCAGTCTTAAATTGTACGCGGATGCAGCTAAGCGTCTCAAAGGCGTGTTGGAGTAATAGATATTTGGATTCGGTGTTGACCGCGGTGCGCTGATGAGCTAAGGCGTACCACGTGCCACCGATCTCCAAGCCGCGATGCTCCGGGCGGATCTCCATATAGCGAGTTGCCCCGATAGCACGCCCGCTCCCCAGGTGTATCACCGCAAAGGGGAGATCGGTGCCCCTCGCCTGGCGCTGCAGCATATCTTTCACCCACAATTGCATACTCTTCTCATTGATGACCGGTCCATAGAGCATATAACGCCAGATTTCTTCATCCTTCCCAGCTATGGCCAGGTCAGGGATATGGGCTTCGCTGAGAGGTTCCAATCGCACGGTGTGCCCAATGAGGGTCACTGGTTGAGGATCGAAGGGTTGAATATTGGAGGGTTGTTGGTCCATGTCT
>DATCYX010000394.1:0-3416 GCA_036526235.1 Anaerolineales bacterium
GCAACCCCATCTGAGCTGGCTGTGGCCAGGTACTTCCCATCAGCCGTGAGGTCAAAAAGATAGATAGGACCCTGATGAGCGGCTAATGTGAACCAATCCGAGGCGCCTGCGGGAGTGATATCCCAGATGCGCACGCTGCCATCTGCGCTGCTGGTAGCCAATCGTGTGCCATCGGGACTAAAGGCAACGTCAGTTAGCTGATCAGTATGTCCGGATAAAACCATGAGCAGTTCTAGACCTTCAGAAGAGGGACGCCACACCTTAGCCAGACCGTCTTGACCGACCGAAGCCAGTACGGATCCGTCCGGGCTAAAAGCAAAATTGTTAATCATGGATGTGTGGGCTTCAGATACTACGAGTGGCTTCAATGACGATAAATCCAGAGACTCGAGGTTTGCATTGGAGATATCCCACAAGACAATCGCGTTGGTATGAATTCCCGCTCCCGTCGAAACCAGCCACCTGCCATCCGGGCTGAAGATCATTTTATCGTTACTCGGCAGTTGGTTTAGCAGGGCCCAATCACGGTCTACTCCCCAAAAACTGATCTTATTTCCAGATTCCGTAATGTCCACGGAGATCAGCAGCCTGCCATCCGGGCTAAAAGCCACATTATTCAGAGCATCGAATCCTTCGACCTTTGCGGTCGAGGAGAAGATCTCTTGACCGGTATCTGTATCCCAGACAATAAAGGTGTTATCCACGCTGGAGGAAACTAAAAGCTCGCCATCTGGGCTGAAATGCACATCGAAAATCCTCCAGGTATGACCTCTTTTTGTCCACAGCCTGTTCCGGGTGGCAAGATTCCAAATCGTGAGCGTGCCATCCAGGCTGCCGGTAGCCAAGCGTACTCCGTCTGGGCTATAGCGCGCAACAGTTCCGGGCAGGCTGAAAAGCACCTGCCCGCTACCCGTATCCCAGATGGTCGCTTCCCATGCATAGCTGGTTGTGGCGATGGTCTTCACATCCGGGCTGAACTCGACTGAGCGCACCCATCCGGTATGCTCGATCAATGCCATTCTCACTCGCGATGTTTGGAGGGAGCGATGCATGGCGTCTTTCGCTTCGCGGGTATCGACCGTACGCAGGGCTTGCAGGGACAATAAGATGCTGCGCTCTGGATCGACCTCCAGGTTGTTGATCGCCGCAACAGCCAGCTCGCGGGAGGTCGACAGATCAGCCTGCTTTCGAGCGTTCCAGGCCAACGCCAGGGAACCCAGGGTAGCCAGGAGCAAGACGGCCACCAGGGCTCGTAGAAAGCGGCGCGCCTGTTGCTCCAGGGCGACCTCGCGCGCTTGTCGGTTGGCTTCGGCAGCACGCCGGGCTTGCCGCTCAGCCTGGCTTACTTCCAGGAAGGCTTTCTCCTGCGGATTCAACCTCAGGTCTGTCTGAGCTGCCCAGGCGGAAAACTGGTCCAGGCGCGTCTGGCGCAACAGGTAGGCGGGATCCTGGCCTGCCTCTCGCCATTCACGGGCCTGGGCGCTCAGCCGCCGGTGCTGGAGAAGGTCTTCCCGGCTGTCCTTGAGCCAGGTGCGCAATCGCTCCCATTCCCGGATCAGGGCTTCGTGGGCCAGGGCAACGGTAGGTCGATGGCTCTCGTGGTCAATATCCAGGGTAATCAATCGGTAGGCAGCGTAGGTGTCGATCATCTCGTCCAGCGCCTCGGCATCGTAGGTGCTGGTGAGCAGGTCCGCCCGGATGGCGCGCCGGCGGGTGTCGGATGCTATCGCTTTGCCGTCCTCCGCATCACCCATGGCAACCAGCTGGAGGAAGGCCTGCCGGGCAGCTTGCTGGCTTTCTGTGTCCAGCTGGCAATAGAGTTCTTCCGCTCGCTTGGCCAGGGCGCCGACCGCGCCTCCGATTGCCTGGTAAGCCTGCCTGGTCAGCCGGCCATCCTCACGGCGGTCAAATAATTCCGTCATGGCATACTGTAGCAAGGGTAAAGCCCCGGGTTGGTACATGACCTCCTCGATGATACTGGCGGCCAGACCGGGTTCAAACTTAACCCCGAGCCGCTGCGCCGGGAGCAGGATAGCGCGTTCCATCTCCTGGGCATTAAGTGGCAAGACCGTCTCCATGCGGCGGCGCACCAGCTCGCCGAAGTCGGGGTAATGGAGGGGGCGGTCGTAATAATCTGCCCGCAATGTCAGTAGGATTCGCACCCGGCTATTGGGATCGGAGACCGCTACGGTCAGTAAATCCAGAAATCGGCTACGCAACGCTTCTGCCTCGATAAGTGAGAATACCTCTTCAAACTGGTCGATGCAGATCAGCAACTGGCTGTTATCGGGTGGTAAGATCAGCCCGGCGACGCGCAGCAGGCCAAATTTGTCATGCTCGAGTTGGGCGTGTATATTCACCGAATCGTCCGCTGCTACCCGGGTCAGGGCGATTTCTAAATTGTCAACTGGCTGGGTGCCCGGTTCCATTTCAACGATGAACCAGCTTTCCGAACCATCCAACGCACCGCGCCGCAAGGCCGGGATCAGGCCTGCTTTAACCAGGCTCGATTTGCCGCACCCGCTCGGGCCGATAATAGCCAGAAAGCGGGCGTAAGGCTCGCTTTCCGCCAGCCGCCCAACCAGTTTTTCGACCATATCCTCCCGCCCATAGAAATCCCGGCTGTCGGCGGTTTCAAATGGGCGCAGACCTTTATATGGATTAGTCAAGCCTACCCCGGTCAGGTCAATCGCCCCATCCAACGATTCACTTAAAACGTCATCTGCCTCTCGCTCTTGTTCAGGGAAGATGAGCTGCATCTCGCGGGCGCGCAGAATCGCCTGGTAGCGGGTGCGCACCTGCAGCTTGTTGTAGACCTGGGTGATATGCCACTTAATGGTGGACAGCTCGACGAACAGCTTCTGGGCAATCTGCTTGTTGGAATGCCCGGCGACGATCAGGCCAAGAATCTCGGCCTCGCGCAGGGTAAGCTGCTCTGCAGAAATGGCCTCCGTCTCACGTTCGGCCAGGCTGGCTGCCTGGTGCAGGGCAGCAGCCATCTCGAGAACGTCACGATAGCGGTGGCGTGGGTTCTTTTCGGTAGCCTTCTGGATGACGGCATTCACCCCTTCCTGGACTTCCAGGGAGAGGGTTTCGATGGGCGGAAGCGGATCATTGAGAATTCGATAAAACTGTTCCCCTGGTGCTAAACCAGGGAATGGGTGCGCTCCGCTCAGCATTTCGTAGAGCAGCACGCCTAATGAATAGATGTCAGATTGAGGGGAAACCAGCTCGCCTGAGATCTGTTCCGGAGAGAGGTAACACGGGGATCCCACTATCCATTGCGATTTCTCCAGACTGTTGGCGGATTGGTAAAAATCGCGGGCGATGCTGAAGTCGACCAGATAAGCGTTACCCTGCTCATCGAATAAGATATTGGAGGGCTTTAAGTTACGGTGCACGATTTCCTTACGATG
>DATCYX010000395.1:0-5782 GCA_036526235.1 Anaerolineales bacterium
CACCAGCGCGCCGCCGACCAGTGCATACAAATAGCGGACATGCCGTACATATACTCCGCGAGCGAAAGCTGCCTCAGGTCGCTCACCGCTACTCCTTAGGTGTAACCCGGGTTGGGTGCGATTGAGAAACCACCAGGTGAAGATAACCAACACATAGGCAAAATATACGACAATATCTTGTTTGAAGAAGATCGGTCCAAGAAAAGGGATATCTTCCAATAAGGGGATACCAAAACGCGTGACCACCGCGCCCGGGATGCGAGTGAAGTTCTGCCCGAGAAATGCGCTTAAGTCATCGCCTAAAAGGGTGAGCACAAAGCCTACTGCCACCTGGCTCTTGCCGAGGGAGATGCTGCTGAATGCCACAATCGCACCAAATATTGCCCCAATAATTGCTCCCGCCAAGAAACCAAGCCAGACGTTATCGGTTTTTAGCCCAACAACAAATCCCGTCATTGCCGCCATGAGCATCGTGCCATCCAGGGATAGGTTTACCACACCGGACCGCTCTGTAATTGTCTCGCCACAAACAGCAATAATCAGGGGCGAAGAAGCTAAAATGATGGAGGCCATCGTGCGGACGAATTCGATCTCATTCATTCTTGCTTCTCCTTGCGAAACCACCTAAGTACACCGACATCCCCAAATAACAGGACAAACAAAACCATCACACCGGTCAAGATACCGCCCAAGGATGAGTGCAATTGCGTACGCAGTTGCAATGTGATACTGCCATTTAAGACCGCAGAGAAAAAAATCGCAATAAAGGGTACCCAATAGGCATGATAATTCGCCAACATCACCACCAGCAAGGCCAAAAAGCCAATGCCTCCGGAGATGCTTTGGCGAAGGCTGTCGAACCAGCTGAGCACACGGACAGCTCCACCCAAGCCGGCTAATGCCCCGCACAGCATCATCGCCAGGATGACTTCCCGTTCACTGGACACCCCTAGAAGGAATGAGGAGTAGGCATTTTTACCCAATGCTTTGAGCTTCAAACCCCAAAACGTCCCGCGCAACATAACAATCAGCAAACCGATCACCACAAATGTGATGATCATTGATATAGGGCTAAAGCGTGATTCAGCGTATCGGGGTAGGAGGGCCTCTGGAGCAAATGGCTGTGTACCCCGAAAAGTACCCCCCTCCGGTGGTTGCCAGGGGCCTGAGATGAGGTAATTTGTCAGGATAATCGCCAGATTGTTCAAAGCCAGCCCACCGAAGATCTCGTTCACTCCCCCCCGGGTTTTTAATACTGCAGTGAGGGCTGCCCAGAGCGCCCCTCCCGCCATGGCTGCCAGGATTTCCAATGTCACCTGGATAAATGGTGTTGGCGCTTTGAATTTCAGCGCAATCCAACTTGCTGCAATCGAGCCCAAAATGATCTGTCCTTCGACACCGATATTCCACAAACCCGCAGTGAAGGTTACCAATAAACCGGAAGAGGCTAAGGTAATCGGCACCCAAAATGCCAGCACGCTCAGGGTTTTCGACTGGTCGCCAAATGCGCCATCATACATCGCTTTAAATGATTCAATGGGGCTGGCTTGGAATAAGAACAGCAAGCCCGCAGTAAAGAGCAATGCAGCCACTACAGGCACGGCGGGCCAGAACCAGCTTGCCACTCGATTCAATCTCATTCTTGTCCCCCGATCAAATGTCCCAATTCTTCCACGGAAGTCTCCTTCGCATTCACAATGCGTGACATCCTCCCACCAGAGAAGACCGCAATGCGATCGCTGCGCTCCACGATCTCATCCAGATCGGCGGACATAAACAATATGGCTGTTCCTTCTTTCCGGCGTTCATATAATATGTTCCAAATCCAATCTGAAGAACGAACGTCAAGCCCGCGGGTGGGATGCTCCATGACAACAAGCTTTAAATCATCCCTCAACAAGGCAAACAATAAGCGTTGCTGGTTACCACCTGAAAGTTCATCCGCCAATGAGAGCGGAGTACCTACCACTTGATATTTTTCAATTCGGGAAGCAGATTCCTTCTGCGCACCCGACCAGTCCAAGAAAAATGTGTGTTCAGGCTGCGCTAAGATGAAATGCTCGGTTAACGACAGACCAGCAACTAATCCCCCTTCTAAGCGACCAGCCGCTATATAGGCTACACCGGCTTCTCGCATATGGTGATAAGACCAATTCGTCACATCTTGACCAGCAAGACGCATATGCCCATGCACAGGATGAAGCAGACCGGTACAGGCCTGGAGCACAAGCTGCTGTCCACTGCCCTCCAAGCCCGCCAATCCAAACACTTCACCGGGTTGGATAGCCAGATTGATCTTCTCAATGGATAAACGGTATGTGGAGATCGTGACATCCTGCATCTCAACAACTGGATGCCCTGGGATGATATTTGCTGCACGGTCAGTGCGCGGAGGGATCTGGGCAAACATCATCTCGACCAGTTTCTCATTTGGGCATGGGATATCTATCTCGCCCACCAGCTTGCCCCGCCTCAAGACATAGGCATGATCACATAGCTCTTGGACTTCATCAAGCTTGTGTGATACCAGTATCAGCGTCTTACCTTCTTCATGGGCAAGCTTTCGCATCGAGTCGAACAGCAAATCTTTCTGTTCGGCGCTGATTCCGGTAGTCGGTTCATCTAAAATCAAGACCTCAGCTCCCCCCGCTAAGAGGCGCACCAATTCAAGCTGCTGTCGCTCTCCCATGGAGAGGCTATCTACAAATGCATGCACATCCAATTCAAAGCTGTAGCGTGATGCAAGGTTGTTTAAAATATTTTCTGCGGATTTATGATCCAGCATAAGCTTGCGGTCACGACCCAGGAGATAATTATCCACGATGCGGAAAGGAGGAAAATCTAGCGGCTCCTGGTAGAGCATGCCTATACCATTGGATAAAGCCTGGGCTGGCGAGGTAAAATGCACACTCTGACCATCCAATAAGATTGATCCACTATCAGCCGGCTGGTAGCCAGATAAAATCTTCATCAAGGTGCTCTTACCAGCACCATTTTCCCCCAATAACCCATAAATTTTACCTGCCTGAAGGACAAGACTGATACCATCATTTGCCTTGACATTCCCGAAGTATTTGCGGATCTCTTTGAGTTCGATTTGCATCGCGCCAGCCCTCCAGGCAGGGTTTTAGTTGCAGATATTTTATCCTATGATTTAATAAATCTAGGGCACAATCCACGTGCCTGTTTCACCTCTTAATGCTCGCCCGATATTCTCGGGATTTGTGATGATGGCTTGCTTGCCGCCGGCCTCTAGGTACCAGATGATCGCCTGTACCTTGGGCGCCATGGAGCCTTTGGCAAAGTGGGTGCCATCAGCCAGATACTGCTTAGCCTCAGCCAGTGTCATGCGGTCAATCCATTTCTGATCCGGCTTCCCGTAGTTGAGACCTACTTTCTCAACCGCGGTGGAGATGAGGAAAAGGTCGGCGTTGATCTCGCGTGCCAGCAAGCTGCTGGCGTAGTCTTTATCGATCACTGCGGCTGTTCCACGATATTCGCCATCACCGGCATCGATCACAGGTATGCCTCCTCCACCCACAGTAATCACAACCACACCGTGCTTGATGAGTGCATTGACCGATTCCAGCTCGACCACTTCCTTTGGTAATGGCGACGCAACTACGCGCCGCCAGCCACGACCAGCATCTTCCACAACGCTCCAGCCCATCTCCTTGGCGCGCGTTTGGGCTTCAGCCTCATCCATGAATCCGCCGATGGGCTTGGATGGGTTGCGAAAGGCCGGATCATCCTTATCCACCAGCACTTGGGTGACCACCGTAGCGACTGGTTTTTGGATACCGCGCTTGTACAACTCGTTCTGCAGGGTCTGTTGCAACGCATATCCGATGGCGCCCTGGCTATCTGCACCGCATACATCCAGCGGCACCTCGTGCATGCCCTCAACCTTATGAGCTATTTCCGAGCGGCGCAGGATGAAGCCTACTTGCGGCCCGTTGCCATGACCGATGGCAACATCCCAACCTGCTTCAATCATGTCGGCGATGTGTAATGTGGTCTCCTTAGCCGCCAGGTATTGGTCTTCCACCGTCTGGTGGTTTTTATCTTTAATGAGCGAATTGCCACCGATGGCAACTACGGCCACTTTATTTCCATTGTTTCCCATGTCGCTGTTCCTCCTGCCTAACTATCTCATTGTCAGCGCCATCACCGCTTTCTGCGCGTGCATGCGGTTTTCGGCTTCGTCATAAACTACGGAGTTTGGACCATCCATTACGCCATCGGTGACCTCAATATTGCGATCAGCAGGCAGCGGATGCATATAAATAGCGTCTGGCTTAGCCAGAGCCATTTTTCGCTCATCTGTAATCCAGTGCGAATACTTTTTAATGATCTTGCCGCCCTCTTCCGGGTCGGGAGTGTGAACCATAGCACCCCAAGATTTAGCGTAGATGATGTCGGCATCCTTGAAGGCAGCTTCCATATCATCCATGACCTCAAAACCGACGCCGAACTTGCGCGCCTGCTCTTGAGCCTGATCCATGATATCCGGCATCAATTTGAACTCCGGGGGATGAGCCAGGATAACATCCATGCCGAAGCGAGGCATCTGCAACACCAGTGACTGCGGCACCGACATGGGTTTCTGATACGAAGCAGCATACGCCCACGATACTACCATGCGCTTGCGGCGCAGATCGCGGCCTTTTTTCTCAAATATCGTCATCAAGTCGGCCAAGCATTGGAATGGATGATAAATATCGCACTGCATGTTGAGCACTGGCACGCGTGACGCCTTAGCCACCGCATTCAGGTAACCATTGCCAACCCCCCAATCCACATGGCGGATAGCGATGCCATCAAAATACCGCCCAAAGATCTCGCCGATCTCCTTTGGGGTATCGCCGTGAGCAATCTGGGTGGTCTTGCTCTCGATAAACGCGGCATGACCGCCGAGCTGAGCCATGCCAGCTTCAAACGAGCCACGCGTGCGCGTGCTGGAGAAGAAGAACAACATGGCCAGCACTTTGTCGCGCAGGTAAGCGTGCGATTCGCCCAACGCGCGCTTGCGCTTCAGGTCGAAAGCCACTTCCATAACGGTTTCAACCTCTTCGCGGCTGAAATCCAGATCGCCAATCAGATCACGATTTCTTAAGTCTGTTTGCATCTTACACTTCCTGTTTATTCCATCGCGCCGAGAACCAACGCCAGCAGTGCCATGCGCACCACCACGCCATTAAACGCCTCTATCCAATAACGTTCGTGACGGGTGTCGTCCACTTCGGTTGGAAGCTCGTCCATGCGGGGCAAGGAATGTAACACAATGGCACTCTGCTTTGCTTTGCGCAATAACTCTTTTGTGACCTTGTAGTTCGCCGGGGTCCCACCCACTTCGCCGGTGCGCTCATCACGCGACTTGGTGTAATCTGGCTGTACAACCGGTTCCATGTAAATCACATCAGCTTCCGCGATAGCCTGTTCAACATGTTCAATCTCTTTGAAGTTCAGGTTGAGGTCGACCAGCTCCTTCTTGAAATCTTCAGTCAGACTCATCTCTGGAGGGGAGACATAGAAAGCGTTGATGTCAAACTGGGTCATAGCGTACGAAATGCTGTGCATAGTGCGCATGCGCATGTCGCCGATGAGCAAGAAATTAAGCCCGTCCAACGTGCCAAACTCTTCCTGGATGGTGTACAGGTCGGTCAGCACCTGGGTGGGATGCTCTCCCCAGCCGTCCCCCGCGTTGATCACCGGAATGCTGGCCCAGCGTGCAGCTTCGTGCGGTGCGCCTTGCTGAAAGTGGCGCATCACGATGGCATCG